>CAZIRO010000044.1:0-17521 GCA_964541595.1 uncultured Acidobacteriota bacterium | reverse complement strand
AGCGCATGACCGCATGGGGACCCACGGTGTCCCATGGCCTGTCCCGATTTCAGATATAAACGTTGCCTCATTACCGGATAGGGTGCCATGTGCGGAATCATCGGCTATGTGGGACCCCGTGATGTGGTCACCGTACTCGTCGATGGTCTGAAACGGCTGGAATACCGCGGGTACGATTCTGCCGGTATCGCCGTCGTCGCGCACCGTCGGTTGATGATTCGACGGTGTGCGGGAAAGATTCGTGATCTGGAACGCCGCATTCGGGAAGATCCCCTGAACGGAACGTACGGGGTCGGCCATACACGCTGGGCCACACACGGTCGGCCCTCCGAAGAAAACGCACATCCGCATCGTGACTGCCGCGGTGAAGCCGTTGTCGTGCATAACGGGATCATCGAGAATTATCTGGAACTGAAGCGAACACTGAGCGATCGGGGCCATCGGTTTGTCACTGAAACGGATACGGAAGTCATTGCCCATCTCATTGAGGAACATTATCACGGCGATCTCGTCCTGGCCGTGCGTGCAACCGCACGGTCACTCCGCGGGTCCTACGCGTTTGTCGCATTGCACGTGGATTCTCCGGAGATCCTCGTCGGTGCCCGGAACGGACCACCGCTCGTCGTGGCCGTCGGGGATGGGGAATACTTTCTCGCGTCGGATATCCCCGCAGTGCTGGAGTATACTCGCGATTTTGTGTTTCTGGACAATGAAGAGATCGCGGTCATCCAGCCCGGCGGTATCCACATCTTTGACTTTCACGGCAATCCGGTCGAAAAAACCGTCCAGCGGATTCAGTGGGATCCCGTGATGGCGCAGAAGGGGGGGTACCGCCATTTCATGCTGAAAGAGATTCACGAACAGCCCCGTGCCATCCGGGATACGCTGCTCGGCCGGTTTTCTCTGGATCGCGCCTGTATTGAACTTCCGGAACTCGCACCTATCCGCGCGGATCTGCAACGGATCCGTCGTGTGTATCTCGTCGCCTGCGGTTCGTCCTATCATGCCTGTTTAACCGGAAAGTATATGATCGAGTCCCTCGCGCGCGTTCCCGTGGAGGTGGATTACGCGTCGGAGTTTCGTTATCGTGATCCGCTGATCGAACCGGACGGACTCGCCGTGCTGGTTTCCCAATCCGGCGAGACTGCCGATACCCTGGCGGCACTGCGTCTGTTGCAAGAACATCCGGTACGTACTGTCGGTATCTGCAACGTGGTCGGCAGCATGCTCACCCGGGAGGTCGATGCCGTCATTTACACGCACGCGGGACCCGAGATCGGTGTCGCCTCGACGAAAACGTTTACCACGCAGTTGATCGCCCTGTACCTGCTGGCGCTCTATCTCGCCCAGGAACGGGATACGGTTTCCCGAACCCGGATGCAGGACCATCTGCAGGCGCTGCAAAATGTGGCGTCTGCGGTTGAACGCACCCTGGAGATGGACCCCGTGTATCGGGAGATCGCCCGTGCGCTGGCCGGTGCGCAGAACTTCCTGTACCTGGCACGCGGGATTCACTATCCGATCGCGCTCGAGGGAGCACTGAAGTTGAAAGAGATCTCTTATACCCATGCGGAAGGGTATCCTGCGGGTGAGATGAAACACGGTCCCATCGCACTGATCGATCGGAATATGCCGGTGGTGGCCATTACGCCGTCCGACCACACGTTCGAAAAGATGATCAGCAATATGCAGGAAGTTCGCGCACGGGACGGGCGTATTGTCGCCATCACCCATGAACACGCGGAATTTCCGGAGGGTCTGATCGACTTCCGCGTTCCGGTACCGCACATCAGTCCCCATCTCGATCCGGTCGTCATGACGGTTCCCCTGCAGTTGATTGCCTATCATATTGCCGTATGGCGCGGATGTGATGTCGATCAGCCGCGCAACCTCGCGAAATCCGTTACGGTCGAATAAACTGGAACGCCTGTGCGTCTCCCGACGTCCGGAATTCGAATGACCGATCCGTTTGAGTAAAATGCGGATGACACGTTGCCGATGGATGTGTGTTCCCCGCAACCGGAACCCGCGTCGTGCGCGGTATTTTCTCGTGTGGACCCTCATTGTCTGCGCGATTCCCCCCGGTCTGTCTCCTGCCCGGACGACGGTCTGTCCGCCGTCCGTGGACGCAGCCGTGTGGCCGATCTATATGGAGGCCTATGCGGGGTTTCTGGAGCCGGCTCTGGATCGGATGGCCACGCTGGCGAACCGGTATCCGGACTGTTTGATGATCCAGGTGTACTGGAGCGATCTCTTGCAGTGGCAACTGTTGAACCGCTGGATCCATGCGGCGCGCCGGGAAGCCGTTGAACGTCAGTTCATGGCGGCCACGGAACGGATTTTACGACGCGCACGTCGCCGCAAGATCCCGCTGGTCCGCGATCCAATGGAAGCGTTTGCCTATGCGGCCGCGCATCTGTTGCGGGCGCAGTGGTACGGTTTCCAAGGACGGTGGTGGAAAGTCGTGCGACCGCTCCGGATGGGACGGCACTGGCTGGAACGAGCGTACGCGCTGGCACCGGATTCTCCCGAAATTCAGTACTACCTCGGTGTGTACGATTATGTCATGGATCGCGGGTCCTGGGTGTACGGTGCCTTACGCTGGCTCCTGGCCATCCCGAAAGGGGACCGCCGGCGCGCGTGGCAATTCCTGAACAGCGCGGTGGCGCGCCCCTCCGTGTGGCAGACAGAGATCCGGATGGTGATCACCGGATTGTTGCAGTATGAGGGCCGCTGGCTGGACGCGCTCGAGCGTCTGATGCGGCTGCGGCGCACGTACCCCTGGAATCCGTTTTTCCACTTCTGGGAGGGATTGTTTTACGAACGGATCGCCGTGGATTATCCGCGGGCCCTGGCCGTGTATCGGGAAATCTGGATGCGGGCGCAGGCGGGCACGGATCCCCGGTATGACATGCGCGTGGCCTATCAGGCGCGCTACCGCATGGGGTACGTCCTGTATCGGATGTTCCGGTTTCACGCGGCGTTACAACACTTCCGGGCCGTTCTGGCCATGGGACTCGACGATCCGCCGTGGGTGCGGCCGTGGACGGAACTCGCTCGCGGGCAACTGTATCTCGACTGGGGGGACATCGCGGCGGCACGTGCGGCGTTCCGACGGGTGCTCGCCATGGCCCCGGTCGTCGACAGTCACGAACGGGCTCGACGTTTGCTGGCACAGATCGAAACGCTCCGGACACGCCGTGCCTGGGTGCGCTATGTGCGCGGACGGGTATGGCTGGCTGAAGGAAATATCCCGCGTGGTTGCAAACATTTTCAAAATTGGGTAAAACAGGCCGAAACCCATCCGGTGGCCTGGCTGGGGATGGGAGAATGTTATCTCATGCAGGATCGGTTCCAGGAAGCCGTGCAAGCATTTCAACGTGCGATCGCCGCTGTCCGTGCTCGGGGAAGCGCCTGGGCCCAGGCCAGGGCGGCCGTGTATCTCGGTCAGTTGCTGGAGACCGTATCCCGTGCGCGCGCGCAACAGTTGTATGCACAGGCGCAGGCGTACCCCCAGACGCCCCCTGAGATTCGCCAGGCAGCGGCATTTCGCATGGAGCAGTTGAAACGGAGAAGTGGTCGTGCCGTTTCATCCCGTTCCGGATACCGGTAACCTGCGCGAGACGTTCGTTGCCGACATTCTGGCGTTCGTCTATCGTGAACGCAAAACCGGGGCCCTGCGCGTGGAACGGGAATCCTTCCTGAAAACGGTATACATCCAGGACGGTCACATTGCGTACGCGACATCGAATGCCCAGTTTGATCGCCTCGGGGAGGTACTCATTCGCCACAAGATGCTGACACCGGAACAACTGGAAGATGCCATTCGTCGGCTCCAGAAGAACGTTTCCCTCGGTAAGATGCTGGTGCAACTCGGGTATCTCTCGCCCAAAGAACTGATCCGCGGTGTGCGTCTGCAGGCGCGTGCCATCCTGGACAGCATATTCCAGTGGGAGGACGGAACCTATCACTGGATCGAGGGATCCCTGCCCAAACAGATCGTGGATCTGCGGATGCCCGTTCCGACGGTCGTGATTGAAGGGTGCACGAATTACGCAACCGTGGAATGGGTACGGCGCTGGCTCCCGGAAAACCACGTGGTACGTGCAGGACTCAAAGAGACGTTCTTCCAGGTGCAGCCGGAGCTGGAATTGCGCGGACCGATTGAGGAAGTCATCACGTGGCTGGATGGGCAGCGCACGATTGAGGACATCGCGAAACGGACGGGTGCGCATGAATTTTTTATTGCGAAGATCGTCTGTGCATTGCATATTCTGGACCTGGCGGATGTCACGCTCGAGCCCCTGCCGATCGAGCGTGGGGACGAGGGAGTCCCCGAAACGGCAGCGGGTGTTGCCTCCGGTGCCGAGATGACCGAGATCAGCGGGGAAGAGATCGCACGTGTCGTGGAAGCAGCGATTCCCGCGACGTCCCGGAAACCCCCTGCCCATACGGAGGCTACAGAAGCGGCACCACCCGCTGCGGTCGAAACCCCCACCGCGGAACGGTCGCAACCATCGGTCGAAACGGGTGCGCAACCCGCAGCGCCCGCACCTGCACCGCAGATTCCGGTCACGCCGCAGCGCACACCGACCGTTCCCGTGCGGTTCCAGCGCCGGGATCGCGCACGCCGCGTGCGCCGGCGGCAGTGGGTGGTGACCGGCGTGCTGGTGGTGCTCGCCGTACTGGCGGTCGGGACTACCTGGTGGTTTCTGGAGGTGTATACACCGCAACGTGCGCCGGTGGCCCCGGAGACGCCACAGCCGGCGATGGCACCTGCAAAAGTGCCCTCCCGACCGGCGGAACCGGCGAAAATCCCACCGGAAGTGACCGTGGAAACCCTGCCGACGCCTACCGGAACACCCGTCGATGTTGCACCGCCGTCACCTGAATCCGCAGAACCTCCGGAATCCGCTCCCGCCCCCGCACGTCCTGCTCCCGCCACGACCCCGTCCGTTGCGGAATCACCGCCACCCACGGGTGCACCCGAACCGTCAATGCCCGAGCCGGCACCCGTATCGGAATCGTCGGTATTGCAGCCCCCCGAGACCGTGACCGGGGCGATGGAACGCCGGGATTGGGCCACCGCCGCCCGAGCCGCCGTACAGTGGTTGCGTGCGCACCCGAACGCCTGGACCATCCAGGTGGAACTCGCCTGTCAGACGGATACCTTGCAGCGCGCGCTGCGTGAAGTGCGTCAGGCCAAATGGGTATACGTCCTGCCGAAACGGTTCCAGGGACGGGACTGTTTCATTGTGGGCTACGGGCTGTTTCCCGATCGGGTTGCTGCGGAACACGCGCGCACCCGCGATCTGGCGGAAGAACTCCTGCAACAGAAATACCCCCCACAGGTGGTGCCCGTACAGCGGATTCTGCGGCTGGCAACACCGGTAGACTGAAACGACACGCGCAGGTTACATCCCTTCGCGTGCGGCCATGTGGCTCGAACGGCGAGTGTCCAGCGATTTGCGGCCATCGTGCCGTATTGCTTCGGCTGTATCCGTTCGGCGCCCGTTTCCCGTCGCGGTGCCGACTTTGCGGAGGATATTCCTGGCATGCACATGCAAGACCACACCATCCGCAACGCCGTGATCGGAGCAATCATCGGAGATATCGTGGGGTCAAGATTTGAGTTTGCGAACTGGCGGGATCCGGACTTTGTATGGATGGACAAAACGTGTTTCTTTACGGATGATACCGTACTCACGCTGGCCACGCTATGGGCCCTGATCGAGGGACGAGATTTCGCAGAGGCGTACCGCCGGTTCGGACGCGCACATCCCGATGCCGGGTACGGCAGCCGGTTTATCCGGTGGCTGTATATGAACGAACCGCGCCCCTATGGCAGTAAGGGTAACGGAGCAGCCATGCGGGTCAGTCCCATTGCACAGGTTCACCATAGGGACGGCCTCGAAGTGTGTGATCGACTGGCGATACAATCGGCAAGTGTGACCCACGATCATCCCGAAGGCATCCGTGCAGCTCGCGCGGTAACGCACGCCATTTACCATGCGCTCATCGGCGATCGCGCCGCCGTCCTGCGCGTCGCAGCACAGTTCGGATACCTGTGGCACACCACGGTGGCCGACCTGCGCCGGTCCTATCAGTACTCTGAACTGGCGGAAGATACCGTCCCACCGGTGTTTGTGTGTTTCCAGGAGGCCAGCGATTTCGAATCGTGCGTCCGGAATGCGGTCAGTATCGGCGGTGATGCCGATACCCTCGGAGCCATTGCCGGAAGTATTGCCGGGGCCTTTTTCGGAATCCCCGGCACATGGGTGGAACGGGCACGTGCCTATCTGACACCCGATCTGGCCGCGCTGTACGATATCGCGCTGCAGTATTGCTGAAAACACCGGGAGCGGAACGGGGAAACGGTCGCGTAATGACGATAGTGAGGTTCCGCGGGACATGAGTACGGGAGCCGGGGAGACTCCCCCATTTTGCAGTCGGCAACCGTCCGGTGCAACGGGATACCTCCCGACTCCCGTGTCATGCAAGCGTTTACCCGGTGTCTGCACCGCCGGACAGGATGTCCTGCACCTTTTTGGGCAACAGAATCCTGACCGGAATGTCATGCTGTTGCAGTGTCTGTTCGAGTTCCGGAATGTCTTTTTGCAGGAGCGTGCGAACGTCCTGCAGCAACGATGCGTACTCCTGTTGCAGTTCCCGGAAGTATTCCACCTGGTATGGTGTCGGTGCGGAATACGTGCGGTCCACGGTGAATACGAAATACCCGAGCCGTTCTGCAAGACGCGGCGGTTGTGCCCAGTAGACGGATCCTTTACGGCGAATGCGGCCCTCGATTTCGTCGATCCGTTTCAGCACCCGTTCGATCACGTCCGTGACTTCTTTCGGGGGTTTACCGTCCAGCAACAGACCGATCCGTTTCAGCGGCTGCACCTGCATGCGCACGGCGGCGAGCAGTTTGCCCACATCGAGCAACCGTTTCAGCATCCGGTGCGCCCGTGCAGCGATCTCGAACGCCCGTTGCAGTTCCCCGGCTGGCGTATGCACGAGCGGATTCAGACGCACTTCTACCGTCGATTCCCGTACGTGGTCGCCGACGACCAGGCGCACACGGTACGTACCCGGTAACACCTGCGGTCCGGGGAGTTCCCGCATCCGCATGGGGAGTTGTTCCCGAAGTTCTTTCGGCAGTTCTACGGGGGCCATACGCAGGTCCCAGTGTGTTCGGTTCAGTCCCTTCTTTTTCGGGATGTCTTTCAGCGTTCGAATGACATTGCCCTGAGTATCGAGGATTTCGATTTTGACTTCGGTATCCTTTTTCGGTTCTTCTTTCAGGTAGTAGGTGAGCAGTGCGCCGTACGGCGGATTTTTCCCACGAAATGCGCGATTGCCCACGGCGGCACGCACGCGCAGTTGAGCATACCGCAGTGCCGGACGGGGCGTGAACAGGTACACCGGCTGCTGTACCACCTCACGCGAAATTTCCTGCAGGAACGTCACGTCATCCAGAATCCAGATGCCGCGTCCGTGCGTGCCGATGACGAGATCGTTGTCGCGCGGATGGACCACGATGTCATGCACGGCCACGTTTGGCAGGTTCTTCATATGCAGTTTCATCCAGGACGCACCGCCGTCGAATGAAACGTACAGCCCCACTTCCGTACCGAGATACAGCACGTTCGGGTTCCGCGGATCTTCGCGAAGGACGTGGACATACCCCTTTTCCGGCAGTCCGGGACCGGTATGCAGCGGTCGCCAGGATTTTCCGAAATCCGTGGTCTTGTAGATGTACGGTCGAAAATCGTCAAACATGTGCCGATCGAACGTCACATAGGCGACACCGGGACCCGTCCGCGAGGCTTCCACGTGGGAAACGGGGGAGTTCGGGGGCAGTCCCTTGATGTTTTTGACGACGTTGGTCCACGTTTTTCCACCGTCCCGGGTCACCTGCACGTTGCCGTCGTCCGTACCCACCCAGATGATCCCCGGTTGCACGGGGGATTCCGAGATCATCGTGATCGTGCAGTGATATTCTGCCGTGGTGTTTTCCGGATAGATCGGACCGCCAGCGGATTTCTGTTTCTCCGGATCGTTCGTTGTCAGGTCAGGGCTGATGACTTCCCAGGTGGACCCGAAATCGGTCGATTTGAAAACGACATTCCCGCCGAAATAGATGGTTTTCGGATCGTGCGGGGAGGCAATGATCGGTGCATTCCAGTTGAACCGGTATTTCAGGTCCTGCACCGGACCACCGTCGTTCCGCCGCGGCTGCGGACTGATGTCCTGCTGCTCGCCGGTGCGGAGGTTCGTGCGCATGATACCACCGCCCTGGTACTCGCTCACGTACAGTTCCGGATTATCCGGGTGGATGACCACGTGATAGCCGTCGCCGTAACTGACGAGGTACCAGAAGTCGTTCAGAATACCCGAATACAGGTAAGTCCGGCTCGGACCACACCAGGTCCCGTTGTCCTGCAATCCGCCACAGACGTAATAAAACGGTTCACGATTGTCCACATTGATCTGGTAGAACTGACTCACCGGCAGGTTGTTGATGTAGTCCCAGTGTTTCCCCCGGTCAAAAGAACGAAACAGTCCACCGTCGTCGCCCGCCCACATGAAGTTCGGGTTCGTGGGGTCGATCCACAGGGTATGGAAATCGCCGTGTGCCATGCCGGGTACACGTTCAAACGTCTTCCCGCCGTCTTCCGAGACGTATAGCCGGGACGAAATCGCATAGACACGGTTTTCGTTCTCCGGATCTACCCGCAGTTCCGTGTAGTAGAACCCGCGCGAGACGATGTTGAACTTCTTGTAGACGGCCTTGAAGGTCTCGCCGCGGTCTTCCGATCGGAAGAGAATTCCGTCCTCCTCCCTGGCTTCGGCAATGACATAGACGATATTCGGATTGCTCGGCGCGACTTTCACGCCGATCCGACCCATCAGTTTCGGCAGACCCTGCGTGACTTTCTTCCAGGTCTTTCCTCCGTCGATCGATCGGTACAGTCCTCCCTTTTCACTGCCGCTCGTGAAGGTCCACGGTTTGCGCTGAAAATACCACATCCCGGCGTACAGGATGTTCGGGTTGCGCGGATCGATTTCCAGATCGGACGCGCCGTGGTATTCGTCGATGTACAGCACCTTTTTCCAGGTTTTACCGCCATCGGTGGTCATATATACGCCGCGATTCGGATCGGGGCCGAACACATGGCCAACGGCGGCCACATATACGATGTTCGGATTATGCGGATGAATGACGATCCGGCTGATCCGTTCGGTTTCTTCCAGCCCCATGTGTTCCCAGGTTTTGCCGCCGTCGGTGGAACGATACACCCCGGTGCCGAACGAAGTACTGTTGCGCGGATTGTCTTCGCCAGTGCCCACCCAGATGACGTCCGGATTGTTCGGATCGATGGCGATGTCCCCGATTGAAATCGTCGGTTGCCGGTCAAAAATGGGTTCCCAGGTGATTCCGCCGTTGGTGGTCTTCCAGAGTCCGCCGGAAGCAGATGCCACGTACAGGATTTCCGGATGGCCCGGAACCCCTTCGATGTCGGTCAACCGCCCGCTCATGATGGCCGGGCCGATGTGGCGCCATTCCAGTGCCTGAAACAGTTCCGGCCCCAGTGCGGGTTCGGACGCTTTACGGGGAAACGCCATCGTGGAGAACGCCAGGGTCAAAATGAGGCAAACCGTCAACCCGGATGCGATCCCGTACCGCCGTTGCATGACACCCCTCCGTCGTTTTGCGGGTCATGATCGTGATCATCCGGCTCGCCCGGTTCAGGGGCGATGCCGATGGGCCTGGTCTGATGTATAAACGAAACACGGTCCCGGAAAGTTGCACTCCGGACGGTTCCAGTCGAACATCGTCAGAAATTCCATGGGAGATCCCGATCTGGCGGAATTTGCATTTCCGTTCGTTTTCCGCGTACTCTGTTCTCTGGATAGTCGGTGGCCAACCTGTGGATTTTTGATCTGGAGGGGCAGCCATGTTGCGCAGGCTATGGATCGTGATCCTGATGGGGCTTATCGGATGGACGATTCCGGCGGCTGCACGGAAGGCCGACCCGAACCAGTACATTGCCGTGGTCGGCGGTATGCTCATCGACGGCTACGGTGGACCGCCCCTGCAAAACGCCGTCGTGCTCATCCGGGGCAATCTCATTGAAACGGTCGGTACCGTCGATACGGTGCAGATCCCGCCGAATGCCCGCGTGATCAGCGCTGAGGGAAAGACGATTCTTCCCGGACTCATGGACATGCATGTGCATCTGATCATTCTGGGACATGCGGATTACGCCCACTGGTTCCGGACATACCGTGGTCAGTGGCTGGACCGGATCATGCCGATCGCCGCGCAACAACTCCTCATGGCCGGCGTGACCACCGTTCGCGACGTGGGCGCGGAACTCCATGCCATTCTTGAATTCAAACGCCGGGTGGAACGCGGTGAGGTGCCGGGTCCCCGGCTGTTTGTCAGCGGTCCGTTTCTGCAGGTCGATGAAACGATCCCACCGGAACAGCGGGAGTTTCGCTGGGGTGTGAAGAGTGTGGCAGACGCCCGCGCGAAAGTCCGTCAACTCGCACGGGCCGGTGTGGACCTGATTAAACTCATCGATCAGGATCGCATGGATTTTGCCGTCGTCCAGGCCATCGTCGATGAAGCGCACCGGCACGGTCTACACGTGGCCGCACACGCGCATCGTGAAGATGAGATCCTCGTCGGATTGCGCGCCGGTGTCGACTGTTTTGAGCATACGGGACTCGCGACCGAACCCCGGTATCCCGATGCAGTGATCCGCGCCATCGAGCGACGGAATGCGAGTCTTTACTGGGTACCGACCATTGAGGGGCTGTACCTGTACGAACTGACCGAACGGTTCCCGGAACGGCTGGACGACCCGCGCCTGGCGGAAACCACGCCACGGGATATCTTTCTGGACATCCGCAATTCCCTGCGTAACATTTCCCAGATGGAATATTTTGTCCTGGTCAAACGGAGGATTCCCACGTTGAAAACGAAGTTTCATCAACTCTGGAAAGCGGGTGTGACCCTGCTCATCGGTACGGATTCCGGAATTCCACTGAACTTCCATTTTGATTCCACCTGGCGTGAACTGGATACGTGGGGCCGTCTCGGAATGGATCCAATGGACGTCATCCGGGCGGCAACGTTCTGGCCGGCCCGGTTGTTGCAACGGGACGATCTCGGCGTGATCGCTCCCGGCAAGAAAGCGGATGTCATTGTGGTCGACGGCAATCCCCTCGAGGATCTGCGGGAACTCCGGCATGTGGTGACCGTCATCAAGGACGGCGTGGTGTACGTGCATGAGGGCAAATGGGTCGGGGGGGAATGAACCCGTGAGCGGGCATTTATTTTATTAAAATTGAGAGTTTACGTTTTTTGTAATACGGATACGAATCGTGGCAAGATAGATGAGAAATACTGCCGTATGCAGCATGCCCGTGAGCCATCCGGTCCATCGCCAGACGGTCGGCAGGAGCTCCATGAACAGATCTGCCGTGACGCGCCCTACGGTCAGCCACTGGAACAGTACGATCCACTGGATCGGGACGTTCAGCACGGGAGGTTTCTTCAGCATAGCAGGAAGCATGATCGGCGCATGGGCAAGGATCATGGTGAAGATCATGCCCAACCCGAGTGCGTGGAAGGTCACGTCTTTTGCAACGGTCGCCGGCATGTGTGGCCAGCGGATCATCGCGGTTGCGGCAAGGAACCACCATCCATAGGCAACTGCCAGTGTCCAGCGCAGTGTATCATGCAGCCCGGACAGCCCGATGGGCACACGCCGGTTGCGGTGGCTGCGTAGCAATGCCCGCACGGCCGTATCGTTCCATGCGACACCGATCACGAGACCGGTCGTCAGGAGGCCCATCCGGGGCATCGAAAAGGGGCCCCACAGGACCGTGGCCATCCACATGCCGCACCAGAGCATGAGGCCCAGGAATGCGAGAATCGCTCCCGGACGACCCGCGCGCAGGGGGAATGCCATCCGTTCGAGCGCAATCACGGTCACCGGAAACGCCAGACCGGCAAGGGCAACGTCCGGACGGGTGGCAAGTCCCCGGGACGTGTACAGTGCGACCGTCAGCGTCGTTAATGCCACGGCTTCTCCGAACGGTATGGTCCATACGTGGAACATGCGAAACGCGTGCCATCGGTGGATCCACCAGCCGAAGAGTGCGAGCATGTGGATGATCCGGATGAACGGGTTTCCGGTATGGAGTACCAGCGCGGTCAGAACGTACACAATCGGCACCCACGCGAGATAACGCACCGGCAATACGGTCAGACGCTCGCCCATGATCATGGCAGCGAGAAAACCGGCAACCATCCAGTGTCCGTGCGGGGGCCACGCGTCCGGAATGGCCGGCAGGTAGAATCCCCGTAACAGTGCGATGCGCCATATACCGGTGACGGCCGCCAGAAGGAAACACAGGATACCGAGTGCCGTAATGGACGGAACCCCGCTGTTTCGTGGTGTACGCAACATCGTACGACCTCCCGTAGAGACGTATAGGCCCGATCGGACGAATTGTCTTTGCGGAAGCACAAACTCGGGTGGTCAGACACCCGACACCCGGGACCGGAGACCTGAGATCTCAGATGTTTGCATTGCCCCCGGGATTCTGATAGATTAGGGCCGACTTCAATTCACCTGACCTTACAGGAGGACGGGATGTTGCGCCGTATATCGTCATGGTCGACCGTCGGTCTGATGCTCATCGTCCTTTGGCTGGGCATGAGTTCCGGACATGCGCAGGAGGGCAAATATCAACAGATCAGCAAACGCGTGGTGGAATATATTCAGTCACTTTTCCCGCAGGTACGGAATCTCCAGGTCAAGGCCATCGAGCCGGAAAAGGGGACACCGTTTCTACGCGTTACACTGACGTTTACCGGCCAGCGGGGTCAACAGGAAACGCCCGTATTCGTGACCCGGGATGGGAAATACGTGATCCTTTGCAGTGACTGCATTTACGACTTGAAGGTCGATCCACGCAGGGCGAGGTGGGAAAGAGAGGAGGAACAGGCACGCAAAGTCATGGCGAAAATCGATCTGAAGGGACGGCCCACGACCGGTAATCCGGATGCGAAAGTCGTGATCGTGGAATATTCGGATTATCAGTGTCCATATTGCCGCCGGGCGCATATGGAACTGTTCAACCGTTTGATGCAGGAATACGGAGACAAAATCAAATTCGTGTACAAACAGTTCCCCCTGACCAGCATTCATCCGTGGGCGATGAAGGCATCTATTGGGATGATGTGCATTCACAAGTACCATCCAAAGAAATACTGGGACGCCCATGATCGGTTGTTCCAGCGACAGCAGCAGATCAACCCGAACAATATCCGCGACGTGTTCCTGCAGATCGTCAAAGAGTTACAACTGGACGAAAACAAAGTCATGCAGTGTTTTGACAAGGAAGAGACGCGTGCCATTGTTCAGGCAGACATACAGGAGGGCATGTCTGTCGGCGTACAGGGTACGCCAACGTTTTTCGTTAATGGCAGACGCGCCAACTGGACGCCTTACGCTGCGTTCAAGAGTGTGGTCGATCAGGCCCTGGCGAATGTGGAGAGCACGAACCAGGCCCGCAAAAACAAATAGTTTCAACGCGAATGCGTACACTGTTCCGGTGGCTACTGCGCTTCGGTACCGGTCTATGCGGGCTGCTGCTCATTGCAATCGGGTGGGTCCATTCCCCGTGGTGGACAACGCGTCTTGTGCGGTATGGGCTGCACCGTGTCCATGCCGCGTACGGCGTCGGGATCGCCTACCGTCAGATACGAATTCATCCCGGCTGGACGGCCGTCGTTCTGGATGAAGTACGTGTATACCGTCCCGGGGCGCCTCCGTTCTTTTCCGCACAACGCATACGGGTGGATCTGCACTGGTGGCGGTTGCACCGTCCCATTCGCCGCATCACACTGGTTCGGCCACAGGTACATATCCGCCGGGATGCACGCGGTCGATGGAATTTCCCCTCACGCACGGCAGCGCAACCGGCGGGTCAGGCACGCGATCGACTGCCCACGTCGCTTCCGGACATCGTCATCATAGCGGGTCGCGGGCAATTCCAGGATGTCAGCACGGCGCGTCGATGGGTGTTGCGTCGTTTGCGTGTCCGCGGGATGTTACGTACGGATGTTTACGTCTTCGATCTCCGGGGGGAACTCCATATCCACCCGATCGGGGAACGCTGGCGTTTTCGTCTGCGCGCGCAATTCGGACGGATTCTGGTCGCACGTGCAGTCGGAACGCCCGTATCCAGCCGTTTCGCTACTGGCGCGGTGACCCTCCGGGCACGATATCACCCGGCAACCCGGCGAGTGCGGGCGCGAATCACCGGACGGGTTCAATGGACCGACCGCCGTCCTGTTCCCCGCTGGGTTCACGACGCGGGCGTGGACACTGTAGCGTTTCACCGTCCCGTACGATGGGAAATCCACCTGTGGGGACGCTGGCCACAGGTGCTTCGGATACGACTGCGCGGAGTACAGGCCAACCGTGTGCGCGTGCACATCCGATGTACGTTATCGGACGGTGCGTGGATGCGCTGTGGTGGCGAAGTCCGGGTTCCCACACGACTGCATCGGCCCGCATCCGTCCGGTTTCACGGACGCGCACGATTTCGACGGCAACCTGTCCGCTGGCGCGGTACACTTCGATGGGTACATACGATTCCGCCGCATTCTGCCTGGCCGAACGAATGGCGCCGTGCCGTTCGTATATCGGGATGGCTGCAACTGGCCGGCAGGGGTACGGCGTGGCATGCGCTGCGCGGCACGGCCCAATGGACGGTCCGGTGGGCGAATCGCCGATCGGTATGGACACACCGCGTGTCGGTACAACTCAGGGGGACAGCCGTTGCGATTCGCGGGTCGTTCCGAAGGAATACACGGACACTGCTGCGCATACGGGGGCATGGCGTATGGACGCGATCGGTATGGACACTGCACGCGGAAGGCCGTGCCATACCGCCCGGCGTGTTTGCCGAACTGCGTCCGTGGATACACCTTCCGACGGCGGCATGGGTCCGCCACACGATCACCCGTCTCGATATCCGGGTGGTACGAAAGGCGGCCAAACAACCCTGGCGGGTCGAATGGACGGTAGTGTCCTGGCACGCGCACCCGCCACGGTTTCCAGGGGTCCGGATTGAACAATACGGTCGCGCGCGCCTGACGCCGCAGCGGTGGTCCGCAGCCATGCGGGTGATGCTGGCACTCGAAGCCTTGCCGGAAGAAGCACGGGTACGCTGTCAGGCGCACGGTCGATGGACGCCACGAAAGGGCCGGTGGGACTGTACACTGCGCGTCCGGAATGCCGAATGGTCATCGCTGGAGCAACGGATCACGATACGGCACCTCACCGCGCGACTGTACGGAACGTTGCGTACGGTGCAGGGTGGTGTGATCCGGCTGGACGGTCGATGGGCAGTGCGGATGCCGGAAATGTCCCGGGAAACGCCCGGAACACCGTGGGTTTTTGCGGACGTTCAGACCCATTGGATCGGACGGTCGGCGACCGACTGGACGGGATCCGTTGTGATCAGTGGTGCAAACTGGCGGGTGAACGCCGACGGACGGATCGACTTTCCGCACCGTCTGTCTGTACGTATCTCCGGCAGGGGTATGCGTGTTTCCGCGGGCGGTCCGCTGCCGATCCGGATGCGTCGGTGGGTGGGATCGTTCCGTATTTCCGGATCGTATACGCGTCCCCGACTGCACGGTCAATGGCACATCGTGGGACTCAAATTCGGTGACCTGTCACTGGGCGATCTCCGGGTACGGTGCACAACACCGGCTGTCCGCCAGTACACGTGCATGACCGATCTCGGTGCGCTCGCGGGCACGCTCATCGGGCGGTTGCGGCTGAACCCGCGGGGTGCACCGGTGTGGACCCTGCGAGCTTCGATTACGCCTACGGATTTGTCATGGCGTGCATATACGGTGACCGCGCAAGCACAGATGGACGCCCGGGGGACCGGTTTCCCGTGGCAATCCGATGCCGACTGGCAGATACGGGTGCGTCTCGACCGCTGGATCTTGCGATCCCGGACGGAGACGTGGGTGCGTCTGGTGCGTCCGGTGCGGATCACCGTGCGGTCCGGGGATCTGACCCTGAACGCACCGCTGGCATGGACCGGAGCCTTCGGAAACGGCCAGTTGACCGTTGAACACCGTACCGTACACCTCGAACATCGGATCCGTCTGGCCGAACTTGCACGTCGCTGGTCCCTGCGACCGCTGGACGGCAACGTACGGATTGCGCTGGATCTGCCGCTGGATCGCCCGCCTTCAGAGGGTCGCTGGACCCTGTTCTTGCACCATCTGCAGTTGCCCCTCGGGTACCGCCTCGCGGCCTGCACGCTGCACGGTCCGTTGCGGATCGCACCCCCGACGGGGGGACCGTGCGTATTCGAGCGTACCGGACCGCGGGGTGCCGCGGAACGGATTCGTGTGGTTGCAGACGGGACGTCCGTACGGGTCGATCTCGACCGGATTCGTCCCGGTGACTGGTGGGTTGCGCTGGGCCGGGCGGCGGCGGAAGACGTCCTGCCGGGGCGACTGACGGCATCGGTGACAGTGCGCACGCACCCGGAACCGGCCGTACGGGTTCGTATCGCAGATCTGGAGTTCACGTGGCTGGGCCTGGCTCTGGAAATCCGCACGCCCCTGGAACTGGTCTGGTCCCCCGAACAACTGATCGTCGATCTGACACCGTTGCGTATTCATGGGATGCCCCTGCATGCGCGACTGGAATTGCGACCGACCGATACCGCATCGGTCTATGCGGCCTGGTTGCGTCCGAACGCGTGGCAGCAGTGGAACGTGGAACTCAGATGGCAGGGTGCACTGGATCTTGCCATGGTGCAGCCGTGGGTCGCCTGGCCGATTGCCGGTCGGATTGAAGGCATGTTGCAGGTTTCCGGTCCGCTGCGATACCCGCTCGTTTTCGGAGAGTTCGAACTGCGGGACGGTACGATCTATTTGCCCGAGTACGGACTGCGTATGGCACCGATTTCGGGGCATGTGCGTATCCAGGGTATTGATCGGGTGGATGGCGAAATGAGGGCCGCAGGAGTGTTCGGCGCATGGCGGCTGCGGTTTCGCGGGGGACTCTACTGGAGTCAGCGAAGGTGGGACTGGCCACTCGCGGAATGGATGGTCGAGCGCCTGCGCATTGTCGGACCCGAAGGGTGGACTGTCACCGTCAGCGGTACAATCCACCTGGATACCACGCAGCGGCCGTGGACCATCCGGGGTTCGATCCGCATCCCGCAGGGCGTCGTGGCCACGCCCATCGATCTGGAGACCCTGCTGCGCAGGGAAGCACCGCCGGAATGGCCCGTATGGGTTCGTGACATCCGCTATGCGGTTCAGGTTCAACTCGATCGGATTGACGTGACGAACAATCTCGTGGCCCTCGCGGGTACGGGACGGTGGCAACTCGTGGGAACCGTCGCGAATCCGCGTCTGGATGGGGAGTGGTGGGCGTTTCCCGGCGGAACGGTC
>CAZIRO010000043.1:0-17545 GCA_964541595.1 uncultured Acidobacteriota bacterium | reverse complement strand
AGTCGCGAGCCATGCACCCAACTTGACTTTTAACATAACATCTCAGGTGTCAGGTTTCGGATCTCGGGTGTCAGGTATCGGGTCTTCCATGTGATTCTGAAGCCGATGCCGGGAGTGGCGTAGAGTCCCGGCGAAAGACTCATTGTGGATTATTTAAAAGTTTCCGCATAATTATTTTTATTTTATCAATTAAAAAGCATAAAGGCTCGCCTGGCCTCCTCGGGACGGTTCGACCGGTACGGAGCAGTCCGCCGGAAACGGTGCATTCCGATTCCCGAACGGTCAGACCATCAAAAGTATACCAGCAGTCCCAATTCCACGGAGAGCGGGTGTACACCAACGCCCTGCAGCGTGGCCGATAGAGTGGTATTCGTGACCACATCCGTCTGGGTGACGTCCATGTTCACACTGTAAAACGCCTTACGCGCCAGCAGGAGCAGGTCCACACGATCGGACAGCCGTGCACGCAGGCCGCCACCGGCGAAAAACCCGACGCCGCCGGACACGGAGGTCTCATACTTCAGACCAACCGCCGAGAAATCCGCTTCCGGCTGAAAACCGGAAAAGTGAAATAGCACCCCCGCGATCAGTACTGGTGCAAACCGATCCAGGGCAACGGGTTCGAAAAGGATACCTCCTCCAGCCGAACGGACCTGAAACCGTCCGGCACCGAGTGGACCGGGCTCGCCCACATCAATCGGCGCAAAGAACCCGCTGACAAACAGACGGAAGCGTGATACGACCGTGTATACAATCCCCACACTGAAACCGAACCCGTTCTGCGCGTTATCCAGGGATGTGGTCACCAGGCCTGCTGAAACCCAGGCACCCAGGGAACGACGGGCTGGAAGAGACGATGTCGGCTCAGCCGGATGTGCAGGAGGAGGCGCCGGTGCCTCACGAACGGTCGAGGCCGGAGTCTCCGTTGGCTGACCGGTGGGCGGTGAGGACGAAGGTTCCGGACGCGGTGGTGACGGTGGAGGCTCCGCGCGTGGTAGCGGCGTCTCTTCCATGGGTTCAACGATCCAGTCCGCGATGTACCCTTCCAGAGTACCGCGTTCGGGATCAACCAGACGGACACGGTACCAGCGTCCCTGTCGTCCGAGTACCTCCAGAATGGTGCCGCGCGGAAGACGGGCGAGCACGGCCGTTCGCGTGGACGGCCCCGCGCGCAGATTGGCGAGTCGAACACGCACCTGAACGAATGTGGGAAGCTCTGCCTCAAGTTCCTGCGCATGTCCATTCCGGACATGCGCCATTCCGACGATCAGTCCGATGACGATCACTGCGGTGATCTTCCGGCGGTGTATCTGCATGGGCACCCTCTCCGCATCCCGTTCTTCTCCACGGTTAAGGCAACATGTATAACCGTCCAACACCGTATGCGATGTCCGGTCCCCGGACACCGAGATCAACCGAACGCGGCGCCAGAATCGGGAACACCTCCGTGGCCGGAAAGAGTCGGAACGCCTTCTGGATCATGAGCGCAATGGCACCGGTCACATGGGGTGCGGCCGATGAAGTGCCCGGGAACTCTTCTCTGCCGTAACTGACCGTGCTCACACGGGTCGGCGCAGAAATGTCCGGTTTCAACCGGCCATCAATGGTCGGCCCACGGCTGCTGTAACTCGCCAGACGGTCCGTGTCCCAGTTGACCGCTCCGACCGCGATCACGTAAGGACTATCCGCCGGAGCGGCAATACTGTATGCGGGGATCAGATATTCCATGTCCAGACTCGGAGAGATGAACATCTCGATGGGCACACCGGCGGGACCACTGTATCGATGGATCCAGGCACACAGGACCGTGGTGCGTGGAGGCGTGATGGAAACAAACTCATACGGCGGTTGACGTCCGTTCTGTGGCTTCGTCGAACGCGCCACGATGAATCCACGGACATCCGTGATATACAGATCATAATCTCGCGCCGAGGCCGGCCAGTCATACCACTCCAGAATGACATCCACTGCATACCCGCCGGGAGCAATAAAACAGTTGCTCTCGTCTCCGCCCGAAAAGTTCAACCACCGGTCGCCGTCCGGATCATAGAAGTCGTCTGTAATCCAGTGTTCATCGCCTTCGTTCCCGGCTGCAAAGATCGGTAAAATCCCCTGCATGCGCGCCTGCCGGTGTTTTTCATAATCATCCCGGCAGCATTGACCGTCGCCCGCACGAAGCGAGCTACCGATACTTCCGTTATACGCGATCACACCCTTTTCCATAAACCACGCTACAGCCTGCGCAACTGCGCTACTCGTATCGATCGCCGCGAGGTAAAACTCCACGTTCTCGCCCCCCAGGAAATCATACATGATCTCGGCGACAGCGGTCCCGTGCACAGTCGTTCCGAAATCGCCGTCTTCCCGAAAATTGCGTGTAAACACCCGGTCAGATGGCGGCAGTTCACTGCCCAGGAGCCCCTCGTAACCCCTGAACCCGATATCGACGATCCCCACACGCAACGGCGTGCCACCTCCAGCGGCCTGGTGCAACCGCTGCCAGGCCGGCGCACCGACCACCTCCAGTCCCTCGCTGACGACGGCCAGCGGACGCATCATCTGTGGTGCGTCCACCCAGTAAATTCCCGTGATCCTGTTCAGCATACGCAACCGGTACGGTGAGAGCACGGCCTCAATGCCCCATCGCCCCACATACCGCACGCGTACACCCTTCCGGCGAAGCGTTTCGGCCACGTCGCGGGTACGTTTCGGATCCGTCCAGATATAGACAAGCAACCGGTCGTCATCCCAGAGAAACCCGTACGTGCGCGCTTCCCGACGAATGTCATACAGCGCGCGTTCACGTTCCTGCACCACCCGTACAATGCGCACGAGGTAGGGATGTAAGCGGGACGGCACTTTCGCTTCAGCAGGGAACGCGTATTTCCGGGCATCGTGGTCAATCCGCAAAGTGGGAGAGGTCCGGGGACGGAGCAGTGCAGCATCCATGTGGACCGCCGGGGACCGGTGCGGAACAGTGGTGTTACCATGGGGCCATCGAACGGCCGATATACTCCCGATAACACTCAGCGCCAGGACACCCGGGAACAGGAGACGACGGGTCCGAAACCATCGCATTTGCCACCTCCTTGACGCTAACATAACTGTCCATCACTTCACTCCGTAAACGGACCACTGCATGCTGCATATACTGTCCGACAGGGAATAATACTGTAAGGATGAACGCAATATCCATCATATACGCGTCTCACGTCGATCGCAAGCGAACCGTACTCTGAAATCGGGACAGGCCATGGGACACCGTGGGTCCCCATGCGGTCATGCGCTATCCCCGGCCCATGCGATGCCGGTCTTACTGAGACCCGACACCCGGAACCGGAGACCGGTGGCCACCGGCACACCGGTGGATCCGGTGGTGCGCATGTCCCATTGCCTGTCCCGATCCCAGAACCGTATCGAGATCGGGCCGGGAAATGGGACGGGGGATGCGCCGGACCGGTCGATACCGGACGGCGGGCCCCGGGTTTCGGGATTCGGGTCCCGGACGTCAGGTGGCGGGTAGCCTCCATCGCTCGCTCCTTCGTCATTTCCTGCGTCACTTTGTTGACGTCACTTCTCATCCCCGATACTCCTTGCATCACTTCCCCTTTCGTCACCCTATCGTGGCGGATAGAGGGGGATTTACGGCAAGCGGGGCCCGTAAATCCCCCCGCCGTATAATCCGGACTCTCCCCGGTACGGAGTACGCTGCCACCCGGAGGCCGCTACCGCCGTTTGTCTGCAACGGAACGCCGCCTCCCGGAGGACAATTCCGGCAGACCCGGTCCCGTGCGTGCCGGCACAAAGATCGCCGTAATCTGATGCCGGGAATGCAGCACGTTCCGAATGGTGTACACACTCACCGGACCCACCGACTTGCCGTCCACGAGCACGTCCGCAATCCGATGGTACTTGTCGGGCACAATCGTGAACGTCACGTCCGAACCGGGAACCACGGGTACCCGGCCACCGGGTTCGATCGTCCCACCCGGCGTGGCCACGGCCGTCACCGTGAAGGGCACATACGAAACCACCACATTCGTCGGCGTTGTCTCCGGCACGCTCGGGAAGTAGACCACCGCCCGGGCCTCGACCTTCGTGCCCTGCGGGGCATCGTCCCGCAGTCGCACCCGAAATTCCGTGTACCCCTTGCTCACCGGTCCACCCTGCGGGTCCAGCCGCCCGACAAACCACGTGATCGTTCGACTGATGGGGTCGTATATCCCGGGACCCGCAATCGGATTGCCGTCGCTGTCAAAAACGGGACTGATCTGCAGCGTCGCATCGTCCAGGTCCGTGTCCAGTTGCGTGGTAATGTACACCCCGTATGCCGTACCCTGTCCCTCGTTCTCGAAATCGATCCGGTACGCGAGTTCCTCTCCCGGCTGCACGAACAGCCCCGGACCGCGGATCGCGTTCGGATCCCGCGCCTGCACCACCGTCGTGCCTTCCGATGCGGAACAGAAACTGTTCGTGCCGCATTTTTCTCTCCTGGTGTAACACCCCACCCGGTTGTTCACCACGTTGCAGTAATGGCCCAGCCCGCAGAACACACC
This sequence comes from uncultured Acidobacteriota bacterium, assembly GCA_964541595.1. Lineage (GTDB taxonomy): Bacteria > Acidobacteriota > HRBIN11 > HRBIN11 > HRBIN11 > CAZIRO01. The sequence goes on along the minus strand of CAZIRO010000043.1, from coordinate 12,989 downwards.
CTCTTTCTGCGGTGTGCACCCGATAAGGCATTCGCATCGGTAATACTGAATCTGCAGCCCGAAAAAGCCACAGCCCACCGTATCGGGCATCCCGTGCAGGGTGATCGGATACCCCGGAATCGTGAACGGCCGATTGTCACTTTCCGAACAGGCGTATTTCCCCGGATTCCGATTGCAATCATCGATGACCGATAGGACGTCGATCACCTTGTCCACATTCATGATGTCGACCCCCAGTTTCTGCGCGATCGCCGCTGCACACGTACCACAGTCAAACTCATTTCTCGTCAGGTAGCAGCTCCTGCAGGCCTGGATATTGGCGACATCCCCCAGTAACTTGAACTTGCCGTTGACAACCCAGGCCACGCCTTTTGCAACCAGTCCGTTGATGTAACATTCCACTTTCTGACGGTTCCAGAAGAACAAAGATCGGTTCGGGTTCAACGGTGGGGGTTCCCAGATATCCCGAAGCGCCAGGGTATCCGCATCGAAGACAAACCCGGACACGTCGTCAAAGACCGTGATGCGTCCGCTGTCCGTATCGTAGCGGTACAGCATCGAAATCCCGCCGTGCCGCTCCAGGTAGATCGTATCGATGATGTCCGGCGTCAGCCGTTTCTTGAACATGAGCACGAGGATCTCATCGCCGTTGCTGATGAACATCCGGCTGCCGGCGACAAACGCATACCCCTGGTTCAGCGCATAGCGATACAGCCGTGCAAACTGCGGGTCGCGTCCCATCTCCCGGCGGATGTAGGTCTCGTCCACGCTGACGCTGCCGACCGTATACACCGGCACGTAGCCGATGTACCGGCTCACGTCCACCAGCGGCTGCCGGTCCGGATGCAGGTAGTAGTCCCGTTCCGGCGTCGTTGTCCCGTACAGGGCAAACAGCGTGAACCGCTGTCCGCCCGGCAGACCGAAATCGTACTGCACCCGTACCCGAATCGAACCCTGCGTCCCCGGCGCCACATCGCCGATGACCCAACCCACACCGTTCGGATACTTCGGGTCGATGCCGTAGATCCCGGGCCGGTCGCTGCCCGCATAGCGCGTCCCCGGTGGCAACTCGAGCACGACCACGGTATTTTCCGCCGTCCGCTCGCCCTCGTTGCGGTAGGTGACCACATATGTCACCGTGGCGCCGGGCGATACCCGCGTCGGTCCCCCAACGAACGTCTCCAGGTCGGCCAGCGGCGGCAGGTCGGTCTCAAACCGTCGCAGAATGAGCGTCAGGCTGCGCTGCGCGCCCCGCTCGTCCAGGGTTCCGAACACGAATCCCCGCAGCGGCCGCGTGGCAAACCCGGTCAGGTCAGTCAGCCCACCGCCCTGCGACAGTGCATAACACCACAGCATACCCGACCCCTCCGGTGCCGCATAGGACGCCGTGAGAAACCCCTGACCGTCGTGCGGATTGCCGGGGTCCTGCACCCGCACGTGCGTGAGCGTCAGGTCAATGTCCGTCTGATAATCGCCCGTCACGCTGCCCACCATATTGCTCTGCAGCACATACAGCGTCACCCCGGGATAGGTCCCGCTTCCGGCCGCATTCAGCGTTCCCGCAACTTCGAGTTCCGCCGTTCGGAACTGCGCACCCAGTTTCTTGAGTTCCCAATCGCCCGTAAACGTCAGTGTACCGTTGATGTCGGCAACCGTTCCCTGCAGGACGCCCACGATGTCGCCCTCCGTGACCCCGCGTATGCGCAGGTTCGCACCCTCCGGATGGACCACACCGGTCCACGTGCCCGTGTAGGTCACCGTATCCAGCGTGGCCGTCCACGTTCCGCTCGCGAATCCCTGCCCCGCAAACTCACCGCTTCCGCCGATGGTCACCACCCGCAGCGTCGTCCAGGTGAACGTCCCGCTCAGCGCCCCCGTGACCGTCCCGTCCGTCATCGTCAGCGTCTGCTCCACCAGGTCCGCCACCAGCGCGTCGGTCTGCCCGTGCCGTTCGTCGGCCCGCGACCGGTCGAACAGGTCGAATGTCACCGAGCAGGTATGGTCCGTGTCCATCGTGACCGTGCACGTCACGCTGTTGCCGCAGACGGCACAGTCGCCGCCCCACTGCGTGAGCACGGAATCCGGGTCCGGATTCGCCGTCAGGATGACCGTATCTCCCGCAGCAAAGACGTTCGTACAGGTCGGCCCGCAGTCGATTCCCGCCGGATCGCTCGTTACCCGACCCGTGCCGGTGCCGTCCTTGCTGACCGTGAGTGTGTGGCCCGGCACCGCCGTGCCCGATAGCCCGATGTACTGAAACGGACCGCCGGGATCGCGATACACAAACAGCCGGGCAAAATGGGTCCCCGCAGCGGTCGGCGTATAGGTGACCGTGATGTCGCAGGTCTGTCCCTGCTGCGTCGTGTCACAGTTGTGCGTGAACTGAAACTGCGTGAAATCACCCGAGGCCCCACCCCGCCAGCCGATCGTCCATATGTACGCGTCGTCCAGGACACGCGTGACCGTTACCGTCTGCGAAACCTGCCGCCCAACGGGGACGGTACCGAACTCGATGAAATCATTCGTCGTGATGAACGCCGGCGCGATCGTCCGGTGCGGCACCAGCGTCCCCGGTACATCCTGGGCGGAAATGGCCATGGCCACGAACGTGGCCGTCTGTCCGCCGGGCAGTGTCCAGCTCCGGCTCGTGCCGGGAGCGGTATACCCGTAAAGCGGCAGGGGAGCGATCACAACGTCGTTCGTATCCGTAACGGTGACACTGGTCGTACTCTGCATCGGTTCCGGTGCATTCGGATCAAATGTCGCCGGAACAAGCGCCGGCAGATATTGACCGAAAAACTGCAACGGAGGCAATACGCTGTCCATCAGTGTCGGTTTCGTGCTGATGGCTTCGGTTACCGAAATCGTATCCGTAATGCCGATCGTATCGATCGCATACCATCCCCAGAACGGACGGGGAATAATACGACCATGGGGGTCGTACGGGCCGGCTCGCACGTATGCTCCTTCATACGCGCCGGTCACCGCGTCGTACACCCCTTCCCAGAGACTGACGCTGGGCGGCATATTGTTCCCTGGGCCGGGGTCACCGGAAAGGATGATCTTGCCCCCGGCATTCGCAATGAGCGGCGTGGCGGTCAGGAGTCCCGCCGCAGTATCGCGAACGAAACGCACATCTCCGGTACTTGCATCCAGATAGAAATAGGCGATCCGGCTGGTGAGGTTACTGTCCACATAATACGGAACGGTCAGCATATATCCGGTGGTATTTCCCTGGGTGTCCTGAATTTCGACAATCCGTCCCACGGCCAGTGCCACGGCATAGGGTGGCGTGAATCGTTTTTCCCAGACTTTCTGCATGTTCGCATCGATACGGACGACGACCAGGGCATTGTGCGGTACGGTCGACTGCCAGGCGGTCTGCATGGCGACCACGAATCCCCCGTCGTGAGTGGGAATTCCGATGACCTTAGGACCCGAATAACCACCCGGATAAAGGACTTCCGGATGCCGGACATAGTACGGCGGGGAGACGAGGCTCAGATCGGACGTGCTGATCTTCCACAGAACGGCAATGAGCGATTGTGTATTGGGTGGCGGCGGCGTGGTACGGACCTCGCCCGTCAGGCGCGACATGAAGCGGGAAGGCAATGTTCCGCCGTTGGGATACAGGTCGATGAATTCCTTCGCAGAAGTCACCAGTGCTATGGTGTTGCCGAAACGGGCAATATAATCCCGACTGAATCTGCCCTGACCGAGATCCCCGTCAAGAACGCGGGCCTGCAGCAGATTGCCCAGGAGGTCGAACCGATACAGTGTGTCCGCATAGCCGTTATTTATACTCGACGATCGATACTCGACGCCTCCGTCGTTCAGCGTCCAGTAGCCGATGTTGTGGTCTGCGAATCTCGCATTGCAGAATACATCGACAGCCGCACGGATACGACCGCCCTGGACAAAAAACAGGAACGTCTGGTCCGTGTCGTGATAAAACAGGCGCCGTCCGCCGGTACCGAACTGTACATACTCGACCGGCCACGTTTGTGCGCAGAAATCCGCCTGAAACGACTTGAATACGGAACCGATAACCTGCGCCCCGTACGTACCCTCCTGAGCAACAATACCTCCAATAAACGTGGCGTCTATCTCCCCCGGCGTCTGTCCCCGTATAACGTCCCATACGCTCGTGGTTCCGTAAAGGTCCGAAAGGCGCAGGTAGTGGACGTGATTATTGTGACTGAAGTACGGAGGGCGCTCGACTATCCGGTTGACCCATGAGACCACCTTCGGCTGTACATGCGGATCCCGGGTGGGATGCGGTTGCACTTTCGGTGCGGGCTGTAACCGTTCGGAAGGTTCCCCCGTACCGGGGCGATCGTGTGTGTCTCCGACCGGCTGCACCCTGTGTTTTACTCCGATACGGGCGTCGGCCGCAGCGGTCATACGCATCCGGGGCAACCCGGCCAGTGCGAGAATCATCGCCATCCAGACCACCCATCGAACCGTGCCACCCCGCAGCATGGAACCTCCCTCCTGCGATGCAAGGATGCCATACTCATGTAGAAAGTGCAGAAAACCGGACGGATATTACCATGACGTCCACAGGCGGACTTCCTCACCGGTCCGGTCCCGCAGGCAGGGACCGGCAAACGGGGATCGTCCGGTTATGATTCGGGACTGCCGCATCGGGGTGGCCATTGCGGTTTTTTCATCGCCACTCGACGTTACCTTTCTCCCCGGCACTTCGCGTCACTCCCTGAAATCAGGACGGGAAATGGGACACGGAACGGTCCATGTGGGCAGCGGTATATCGATCCCGCCACGCATGTCTTTCCCCGATCCCTGTCACCGGACACCCGGAACCTGACACCGGATACCTGCTCCCGGCCCGCGGACGCGCATACAGTCCATCCGATGTCCCATTGCCTGTCCCGATCTCAGGTCACCTCGCATTGACGGCCGATCTGTTCCGGAAATATAATCGACAACGGGTTCAATATGCGTGCCGGCATGGTCCAATGACAGAATGGGATTCTCATTGGATACGCTTTCTGCAGGCCCGGTCGCAACGGGAAGAAGAACAGGTTTTGTTCGAAATCGTCCGGTCCGTTTTACCCACCATTCGAAAGGCGATATCGCGGGAACTGGCGCGCTGGCAGTGGGCGCTGTTGCAGGACGGCTCAGTCCATCCCGAAGACCCGAACGATATCTGCGCAGAGGCCATCGCCCGGCTGATCGGACAGATGCGCGCGCTGCGTGAACAGGGCAATCCGGCGCGGATTCAAAACATTCTGCATTACGCGGCGGGCATTGCGCAGAATACAGTGCACACCGTCATGCGACGTAACCACCCGGCGTTCCGCATTCTCTACGACCGCATCATGTACGTACTGTATGGACGATACCGCAACTACGGATTCGCGGTCTGGAACGGACCCCTTCCGGGCGAACGTGTGGTCGGGTTGCGGACCTGGTACGGGCGCCCTCCGGAAGAATCCGACCGTTACGGCGAATGGCGCAGCCATCCGGATCGACTCGCAGCGCGGTGGGCCATGTTCCCCGATCCGCCCACAATCGCCCGTTTTTTCACTCACCTGTTTGAATGGCTCAATCATCCCATTCGGTTGACGGATTTACTTTCCGGATGCGCACGCATCTGGGCACCGCAAATTGTAGCCTCCGGGGCACCCTCATGGAGTGTTCAGGATTTGCCTGACGTGGAACAGGAAAGCGGGCGAAAGATGGATTACATAAAGTTTTTTCAGGATGTAATCAGGGAGATCCGATCCCTTCCGCTCCGTCAACGCCGGGCGTTGCTGTGGCACTGGTCCGGCACGGACTGGTGTATTATTGCGGCCTACGCAGGCTGTGGGCTGCTGGAATTTGCCGACATCCTCGAAGTCGAAGAAGAGGAATTATACCGGATCTACCCGCATCTTCCATTGCCCGATCGGGTGATTGCCGAACGACTCGGTGTGACCCAACAACAGGTGATTAACCTTCGAAAAAGCGCACTGGAACGCCTGCGCCGTCGACTGCGGCCGGCAGATTCCATCACCCGATGGTAATGTCATGCGACTTTTCGGCACCATAACTTTATGAAAGAGAGGGAGAGAGAATGACCGGACACTTACCCGATGAAGTCATGCAACGGTTCCGGAAAGGTGACCTGCCCTTCGAAGACTGGAAAAAGACCGACCGACACCTTGCAGAGTGTCCGGAATGTCGACAACGCCTGCTGGTGAGCATCGGCTCACCCGACGGAGACGCCTGGTGGATGTTCAAACAGGCTGAAGCGGTGGATGGAGCACACTGCCCGGATCCCGCATTCTGGCTTGCCTGGATCGAAGACCGTGTCTCCCCAACCGAGCGAACCCACTGGCAGTCTCACCTCGCGGCGTGTGCACTCTGCACGGAGACCGTGGAGCGGTTCCGGTCTTTGCGCGACGCAGAGGCCAGGAGAGTGTCCCGTTTGTTTCAGCCGGAGTGGATACAGCAACTGGGCCACTTCCTGCTCGCCCGGCGACTTCGTCCCGTATGGGCGGTCATCCTGGTATGCGCCGTCATTGTGTTGCTATATGTGCGGTGGTTACGGGGGCCGTCAACACTGGGTGAGCATGTCCGCATCGCGAACACCCGCATTCTTCCTTTACGGGACACCTCCGGAACGGTCACCGGCCCGGTGGATCGTCTGGAGATTCCCGGAGTTTCGACACTCGATCCCGAATGGAGCACGCGGATTCAGGCGCTTCTCGCGCGGGGAGACATATCCCCTCTACCTCCGGTTGCGCAAACGATCCATCAACTCCGGGAATCGGTTCCGGTGCGTTCGGTGGAAAAAGCACAGGCACAGGTTCCCCGACCCATCGCACCGGTGGTCACTATGGTGCGGCATCAGCCGATCACATTCCGATGGCATCCGGTGGCTCAGGCCGAGCGGTATTATATCATTGTGGCCGATGCCCATCTGAAAAGGATCGTTGCCGAACTTGAAGCCGGTACCCGCACGACCTATCCATGGGAGGACGCCCCCCGGTACCTTCAATCCGGACAGGTCTATGCGTGGCAGATCGAAGCGTGGACCCCGGAAATGGTGTACATCTCCGGTTGGGCACGTTTTGCCGTCCTGCCGGTCGAAGCAGAAAAGACCATTCAGGACCTTGAACACGCCTTCCGCCGTTCCGCTCTTGCGCTGCTGACCGTTTACCTCGCTTACGGACTGTACCAGGACGCCTGGCAGCCGTTGCACACTCTGGAACAGATGAATCCCGATCACCCCGTGCTGCGTCGGATTCGCCAGAAGATCGCTGCTTATTCCGCACCTGCCGGTTCATCCTGATGTTTCGTACCGGCACCATGATGCAGTTCCGAGTTCCCCGGATACAGGTGTTGATCGGGATTGCTGCAGGATACCTGGGCATATTCGTGCACGCTGCCGTGCCCCCGGCGTATGGCGAAATCGTGGTGTACCGCGTGGTCCATCCGGAATCGTCCGGAATCCACCCCGGAGATCTGCTGGAATCTCTGGACGGATGGGAGCTACACACGCCGATCGGACTTTCCTTTGCTATCGACCGGGCCCGTGCGTACCGTCCTGCCCGGTCGGTCATCGCGGTTATGCACAGAGGCACGCGTCGACTGCGGATCCGTGTATCGCCGGACGTACTGGACCTCCGGGTCCGTCCCGTATTTCCAGAAGACCTGGAGACACCGGAACTGGAAACAGTCCTGCACTGGATCGACGAAGAACCTCCCTTGCACATTACGGATCTCCGGGAACGCACTCGCTGGATGGAGCGCCTCCGTCGAATCTATGCACTCGCACGACGCGTACGCGACCGCGGTGCATTCTGGGCAGCGTTCTGGTTGTATCGAACGGCTTTCCGGTGGGCGATGGCGCTGAACCGGTGGGACGTCCCATGCGAGGTGCTGCTGCGTCTCTGGGAATCCCTGCAGGATCGGGATGCTCCTGCAGAACAGGCCGATCTTGCCATGCAACTCGGTGAATGCGCCCGCATGCGTCGGGCATTTGCCGACGCGCGTCGCTGGTTCCAGCGCATGAGGCGCATCGCAGAACAGGCAGACAACCCGATCTGGGTGGCTCAGAGCCTGCATATGTTGGGAAACGTGGAACTCGATCGGGAACGTTTTCAAACCGGAGAAACCTACTTTCTGCAGGCGCTGCGGCTGTGGCAGCGATATGCGCCGGACGACCTGCGGACGGCAAAAACCCTGAACAACCTGGGAGCGATCGCCGACATCCACGGCGACAGAGATCGCGCCGAGCGATATTACCTGGCCGCCCTGAAGATTAAAGAACGGCAGATTCCGAATTCGCTCTCTGTCGCCATCACATTGAATAACCTGGGTATTCTCGCAGCCGTGTGGGGCAACTGGTCGGACGCCATGGCGTACTTTTCCCGCTCGTTGCGCATTCGGGAACGTCTGGAACCCGAGTCGCCGCGTGTTGCCCACACGCTCAACAATCTGGGCAACGTGGTATCTTCACTGGGACACTTTGATCAGGCGGAGGCCTATTACCGCCGTGCATTGCAGATTTACAGCCGCTCCGATCCCGAATCTCTCGATGTCGCCATGGTGCTGACGAACCTGGGCATTCTCATGTATTACCGGGGACGTCTGGCCGAGTCCGAACTCCTGCACCGACAGGCGCTGGTTATCAAACAACGCCACCGAATGGACGCTCTGGACATGGTATACGACTACCGGTCCATGGGATATATCGCCCTCGACCGTAACCAGCCGGACCGGGCCGAACGGTACCTTCGGCAGGCCTATCGGCTGCTGGAACGGCATCGTTCCCTGGGACCGGATGCGGTCAGCCTCATGCTGGATCTTGCCCGTACTGCGCTACAAACCCTTCGACGCGACGACGCTGCCCGCTGGGCACGCCGTGGCTGTACACGTGCCCATCAGATCGTACCGGCGACCTGGTACGAGGCCGAATGCTACTGGATTCGCAGCCGGCTTGCGCACGCACGGGGTGACCCGGAGAGGGCCCTGCGTGAAATCCTGACCGCACTGGACATCCTGGACCGGCAGCGCACCCACATCCGTAACCCCTGGAAGCGGATGATGTTCTTTGTGAAATATCGAAAAATGTATACCGACGGGATTGAACGTGCGCTGGAACTGCATCGTCCCGTCCTGGCCATGCGCATCGCCGAGCGGGTTCGGGCCCGAACCCTGTTCGAGATGATGGCCCATCGGGATATTCTGCAACTGCAGAAGATAGTACCGGCACTGAGCGCGCGGCAGCGGCAGATCGAACGCCGCCGATGGACCATCTATCAACAACTCGTGCGCCTCGATCCGACCACGCACCGGGACGAGATCGAACGGCTGCGCACCGCACTCTTCCGGGTGATCGACGCGCAGCATGCGCTGGAAACGGAAATCATCCGCCGGTTTCCCGCATACGCGGATGTCGAGGTACCCCGGAGTTTCAATCTTGCAGAAATCGATGCCGCACTCGATCCCGGAACCACAGTCCTGGAATACTGGGTCACCGACACGGGCACGTGGGTATGGGTCCTGCAAAAACCGGCGACCGATCGGGAGAACGGTCCAGTTGTTCATGTCACGCAACTTTCGCTGACCTCGCGCGAAATCGCCCGGCGGGTCCGGATTCTGCGTCAGCGGATCGAAAAATGCAATCCCCATTTCCTACGCACGGCACGGCAACTGTACGATGCACTGATCCGGCCCGTGGCATCCTGGCTCCGACAGGCAGAACGGCTGCTGATCCTGCCGGACGGACCGCTCTATGCTCTGCCGTTTGCTGCACTGGTGCAATCCGTCTCCGACGCTCAACCGCGATATCTGATCGACGTGGTTCCCCTGCACGTCATTCCTTCTCTGCGGCTGTACACACGACTTGTGCGTTCCCGGACGGATCGACCATCCCGTTCGATCCGCGTGGTCGCCTACGGGGTATCCTCATTCGCGCAGACCCGAACTCCGGAATTCTCCGGCGCCCGATTACGGCAGTTGCCCCCTCTGCCCGGCGTCCGTCAGGAAATTCAGACCGTTGCCCGTCTGTTCAATCCGCATGTCACCGCGCGTATCGATCAGGCGGCAACGGAATCCCGACTTGCAAAGGAAGCGGCACGGGCAGATGTCCTCCACCTGGCCGCGCATGGATTGATCGATACGGCGTTTCCGCTGGAATCCGGTCTCGTTCTCTATCCGGGTGCGGGAACCGGACCCGAATCCGATGGATTCCTCCAGGCGTGGGAGATCATGCAGCGGTTTCGACTCGATGCATCGCTGGTCGTATTGAGCGCATGTCGCACCGGAATCGGCAGATCCGTGCAGGGAGAAGGCGTGGTCGGCCTGACCTGGGCATTTCTCTTCGCGGGTGCGCGCAGCGTACTCGTGAGCCTGTGGCCGGTATCCGATCCGGCAACCGCATACTGGATGCGGACATTCTACCGTGCGCTCCGGCAGGGAGGGTCGAAAGACGTGGCGATCCAGATCGCCATGCAACGAACCCGTCGGCACCCCGAATGGTCTCACCCGTATTACTGGTCCGGGTTTGCCCTTATTGGCGACTGGCAATAAACCTCACTGAATGCTCCCGGGTTTTTCTTTCCGAGCAGGAAACAGCCGCACACCCCGCAAGATCTGCGGATCGGCGTGTTTCCGTGCCTCCCGATAAGCGCGGAACGCCTGCGCTTTCATGCCCTGCAGCGCGTAGAGTTCTGCCGCCAGCCAGTGCCATTCCGGTCGTTCGGGCTCCCGTTTCCGCAGGGCATTGACCTGGCGCAGAGCCCGTCGCACTTGTCCGTTCGTGCGGTATTCCTCCATTGCAGTGATCAGGATCTGTGCACGACGGATACTCCGCAGAAGGCGGGGTTCACTCTGCGACCGGGCTTTTTCTTCGGCACGACGCAGCCACTGCCGGGCACGCGTAAACGAACCACCTTTGCCCAGCGCAGCCAGTCGCGCGGCGAGCAGGGCGCCCACGTACAGTTCCCGCACAGACGCCTCTTCCGGCCGCTGCAGATGAGGTGCTAACATCCGATACGCATTGCGCAACCAGCGCGCGTCTCCGGCCGCGTGGTACAGGGATTTCGGGTGCTTGCCCTTTCCGATCGGGTATGCGCGCTGGATCCCGTAGATACTCGCATCGATATACGCCCATTCGGTTTCTGACATCCCGACCTCGTAGTCGTGCAACCACCCGAACTCGTCCATGTAGTATGCGTTGCCATAGGCGTCCACATACTCCGGTTCGGGGTATGCGTCTCCGAGTAGATTCGCCCATTCGGCGTTATTCCACTCCTGCCACGCCTCCGTCTCCCGATAGGATTCGTACCAGATCATGAAGTCTTCCGAATAGGGTTCTGTCGTATACTCCTCGTAATACTGTGCGAATACCGGATGGGACCACAGGAGCAGAAGTCCCATCCATGCGAACCATACCCATGGTTTCCGCATCGCGGACCTCCTGACGAAAAATGGGCATTTTGCTCCGGCTATGACACTCCGGTTGACCGGATCGGTTTCGTATAAAAAGTTCTGGAAACTGACACGACATTACCATTTGCCGTTCCACATTTCTTCCGCCAGAGGACCGTCGTCGTTTCCAAATTTGCCGATTTCCGTACAATAAACACCTGTACATCCGCTGACCGGCAGGTGACTGCATGAAGTGCAAGATTGCGGCAACGGTCGGCCCGGCGTCCTTACACCGGATCGAAGAACTGATCGATGCGGGGGTGACCCTCTTTCGGGTCAATGCAGCGCACGGAACTCCGGAAACCAATCGTGCAACAATCCTGAAGATCCGGGAAGTCGCCGACCGCCTGGGTGCCACGATTTCCATCATGCTGGATCTGGCCGGCCCGAAGATCCGTGTTGGTCCGCTCAAGCGTGAACCGCGACGGTTGAAGTCCGGCAGTCGCGTGACCCTTGTCGCCGGTCATGTCTGCCATCCCAGGGAGATTCCGATCCTCTACCCGGAACTGTGCGAGAACGTCCGACCGGGGCACCGCATTCTTCTGGCGGACGGCACCATTGCGCTGACCGTTGAGGACATCCGACCGCCCCATGTGATCGCCCGTGTGGTCCACGGCGGCTATCTCATGTCCCGCAAGGGCGTCAACCTGCCGGACATGCCGGCAACTCTGCCGGCACTGACCGAAAAGGACCGCAAGGACCTCGCGGCGGGACTGGACGTGGGGATCGATATCGTATCGCTCTCGTTTGTCCGGACGTCGCAGGACGTGCTCGCACTCCACAAACTGCTCCACGATGCACGTGCCCAGATTCCCGTCATTGCCAAACTGGAAAAACCACAGGCCCTTCAGCACCTGGACGCGATCCTCGCCGTTGCCGATGGGGTCATGGTCGCCCGGGGTGACCTGGGCGTGGAACTTCCGTATGATGAAATTGCCCTGCACCAGAAGTCCATCCTGCGCAAGGCCATGCGGTTTGCCAAACCGGCGATCACTGCGACGCAGATGCTGATCTCCATGGTGGCGAATCCCTATCCCACACGGGCTGAGGTCACCGATGTGACGAACGCGGTGCTCGATGGAACGGACGTGCTGCTCCTCTCGGATGAAACCGCGCGCGGACGGTATCCGGTAGAAGCCGTACGGGTTCTGCGCCGCGTGATCGAACAGGCGGAAGCGTATTTTGAACGGCACCGCGAACTGGAACCGTTTCGGGAACCCGTTATTCACGGGAGTTCACAACACGCGATCTGTTATGCTGCGTACAGCCTGGCGCACCGGGAAAACGTGCAGGCCATTCTCGTCCCAACCTGGTCCGGGTCGACCGCGCGGATTATCGCATCGTATCGACCCCGGCAGCCGATCATCGCTTTCACACCGTTGGAACGTACCTGGCGGTTACTTTCCCTCGTGCGGGGTGTGCGATCGTTTCGGATCCCACCGGTTGGGGATCCGACGGAATTGCTTGCCCTGCTGAAAAAGATCACCCTCGAACAGGCCGGCCTGGGGCCCGGCGATAAGGTTGTCATCACGGCTGGTCTTCCA
>CAZIRO010000042.1:0-17575 GCA_964541595.1 uncultured Acidobacteriota bacterium | reverse complement strand
GGACCTGACGCGGAATGACCGCTCGAAGATGGAACCCTCCGGCGGGCCGCTGACGAAGGACAATACCAGCGTGGAATACTATGGGACGATCTTCGCACTGGCAGAATCGCCCCTTCGACCGGGACTCCTCTGGGCTGGAACGGACGACGGACTCGTGCATATCTCCCGCGACGGGGGGCAGCACTGGGAAAACGTCACACCGAAAGACCTCCCCGAATGGGCACTGATCAGCATCATTGAACCCTCGCACTTCGACGCGTGTACCGCATATATCGCTGCTACCCGTTATAAACTGGACGATTTCCGACCGTATCTGTATAAGACGACGGATTGCGGGAAATCGTGGCAACGGATCACCCGGGGAATTCCGGAGCATGATTACACCCGGGTCATCCGCGAGGACCCCGACCGCAGGGGTCTGCTCTTCGCCGGAACGGAGACCGGCGTGTATGTCTCGTTTGACGACGGGGAACACTGGCACCGTCTGCAGACAAATCTGCCCGCCGTGCCGATACACGATCTCGTGATCCATGACAAGGACCTCATCGTGGCCACGCACGGACGATCGTTCTGGATCCTGGACGACATCACCCCCCTGGAACAGTTCACGCCCGATCTGCTGGAACGCCCGGCGCACCTCTTCCCGCCGCGAACAACGGTGCGATTTCGTACCGCCCGCCGGTTTTTCCGCGCGCCGAACGCGGGCGAAAACCTGCCGAACGGTGTGATCGTGTATTACTATCTGAAAGAAAAACCGAAAGACCCGATCACCCTGACGATCCTCGATGCCGCCGGAAACGTCGTACGATCGTTTTCGAGCCAGCCGGAACATACACGGGAACCCAGACTGCCGGCAGAGGCCGGGCTGAATCGGTTCCTGTGGGATATGCGATACGCACCGGCCCACGCGGTTCCGGGGGCGCTCATGTGGGCGGGAAGTGTCGCCGGTCCGCTCGCGATCCCGGGCACGTATCAGGTGCAGTTGACGGTTAACGGCAAGACCTATATGCAGACGTTCACGATCGTCAAAGACCCACGCGTACAGACCTCACAGGAAGACTTCCGTCGGCAGTTCGAATTGCTCATGCGCATCCGGGATAAACTCTCAGAAGTGCACGACGCGGTGAATACCATCCGTTCGATCCGTCGCCAGATCGAACAAACACTGGAACGCACGAAAGACCAGCCCTATGCGGATACGCTGCGAGAACTCGCGCAACCGATCCTGGCCCGGCTGGACGAGATCGAGGATGCCCTCATTCAGCGACGTGCGCGCGCGATTCAGGACCTGCTGAATTATCCGATCCGACTGAATAACAAACTCGCCGCACTGGCGCGTGTTGTGGAGAGCGCGGACGCTGCGCCGACGGAACAGGCGATAGCCGTATTCGAAGACCTGGCCCGGCGTGCGGATGAACGGCTGCGGCAACTCCGGGAAGTCCTGGAACGTGATCTGCCGGCGTTCAACCGGAAGGTCCGTGAACTCGAGATCCCGGCCGTGATCCCTCCGAAAACCGCGTCGTCTGACCAGCTGCGCGCGGCGCCATAGCCCCCGCATGGGGATTGAGCGCCGGCCGTTCGGCGCTGGGGATTGAGCGATTGCCGTCTCCGGGAGACGGCACATGGCAACGCCGGAGACCGCTGGTTCGTCTCCCGTTCCGCGTGCAACACCTGTCCGGGATCAGGGTGCTCCGGATATAGCCGGTTCCGTCACCTGACCCCCGAGACCCGGGACCTGAGACCTGGGACCTGACACCCGAGACCCGACACCTGACACCCGACACCTTGCAATCCGGGGTGCGCGTGTTTAAATTTGCAACCCGACATCGAAGTGGATAAAATGGTGGACCCTATCCGCAGGGGGGAAGTCCATGGCAACCAAAACGGCGAATGCGACACGAACGGAAACCGTTTCCCGACGCCAGTTTCTCATCTCCTGGATCGGGCTGAGTTGGGCAGCATTTGTGGCGGCCGTGCTCGCCTGGATCGGAACAATGGCCCGGTTCTTTTACCCGCGCGTGCTGTTTGAGCCACCCCAATCGTTTAAAGCCGGATTTCCCGATGAATACGGTCTGGGAGTGGACGAGCGCTGGAAAAATAAGTTTCGTGTCTGGATCGTCCGAATTCCGGAAGGGTTCTATGCGCTGTATGCGCAGTGTACCCATCTGGGGTGTACGCCCAACTGGCTGCCCATGGAACAGAAGTTCAAATGCCCCTGCCACGGCAGCGGGTTTTATATGAGCGGCATCAACTTCGAAGGACCGGCACCACGCCCCCTGGAGCGATGTAAGATCTGGCTGGCGGAAGACGGCCAGATCGCCATCGATAAGAGTATCCGGTTCCGGTACGAAAAGGGTGAATGGAATAAACCGGATGCGTTTCTCCCGATCCCGTTCACCGGATAAGCCCGCTCGATCGGGAGAACCCTCAGACCGCCACACCGGACAGTTTCAACACAGGAGATGAATCATGGCGCAAAAACGGGGATTGTGGACGTCGATCAAGCGTTCGCAGATCTGGAAATCCGTTTTCCGTCATGACATTCCCAAACGGGACGCACGCAGCCGTGCCATCGCCGTGTTGTCCAACGTGTTTCTGCACCTGCACCCGGTGAAGGTCAAAAAACACGGCCTGAAACTGAGTTACACGTGGTGTATGGGGGGCATTTCGTTCTTCCTGTTTCTCGTTGAAACCCTGACCGGCGTGCTGCTCATGTTTTATTACCGGCCCACCGCACAGTTCGCGTATTTTGATATCGTGGACCTGCGCGAGCAGATCCCGTTCGGGATCATGCGGGAAATTCACCGATGGGGCGCGCATCTGATGGTGCTGGCCGTATGGCTGCACATGTTGCGCGTATTCCTGACCGGTTCATACAAACCCCCGCGCGAGTTCAACTGGGTTGTGGGGGTGATGCTGCTCGTGCTGACGTTGCTGCTCAGTTTTACAGGGTATTTGCTCCCCTGGGATCAACTGGCTATCTGGGCCGTCACGGTGGGCACGAATATGGCCCGTGCGACCCCACTGCTCGGTCACGAGGGTCCGGGAGCGTCCATGCTGAAACTCGGTGATCTGCAACTGATCCACATTGGCAGTGACGTGCGGTTCGCGCTCCTGGGCGGTCGATTCATTGGGGAGGCCACGCTGAACCGGTTTTACATCCTGCACTGCGTATTCTTCCCGGTCATTGTGGCCACGCTCATCGCCGTGCACTTCTGGCGTGTGCGAAAGGACGGAGGAATTTCCGGGCCGCTGTGATGGTGCCATCGTCGCGCAAGACTTCCTGAACGGAGGCAGGAGACATGACCTACCTGATGGCGATCGTCAACTGGTTGACGAACCCGCCGATTCTGTTCACCATCGCGATTGTACTGTTTTTCCTCGCGCTGCGGACCCGGTGGGTGTGGACCACGCGGTTCATCGTGATCTGGATGAGCGGTCTGACCCTGTTCTTCCTCGCGAGTATGGCGCACCCGCACTTCCGGGCGATCGTCACCAAAGGGGACAATATTCCGATTGTGATCATGATCTATGCCGTGAGTTTCTTTACCTGGCTGGGGCTCAAACAGGCGTATGAAAACGATGAACGGAAGGCGCGGGGAGAACCCACCTGGGAGGCGAGTTTCAAGGGCGAGAAGGAATACGTCTGGCCGGACCTGGTCTATATCGAATTCCTGGCCACTCTTGTGGTGGGACTCGGGCTGCTCATCTGGTCCCTGTTCGTACCGGCCCCACTGGAAGAACCCGCGAATCCCACCCAGTCTCCGAACCCGGCAAAGGCCCCGTGGTATTTTCTCGGATTGCAGGAACTGCTCGTGTACTACGACCCGTGGATCGCGGGCGTGCTCCTGCCAGGACTCATCATTATCGGTCTCATGGCCATTCCGTATATCGACGTGAACCCGCGGGGCAACGGGTATTACACATTTCGGGAACGGCGCCGGGAGATCACGCTGTACCTCTTTGGATTCATCATTCTGTGGTGCCTGCTCATCTTCGTGGGGACGTTCCTGCGCGGACCGAACTGGAACTTTTTCGGACTGTACGAGACATGGGACATTCATAAAGTCGAACCTCTGACCAACGTCGACCTGTCGGAGTACTTCTGGATCCGGTTGCTCGGTCAACCGCTGCCCGCACAGTGGTATATCCGTGAGGCCCCGGGACTCGTCCTCGTGACACTCTACCTCTTTGCGCTGCCGCCCCTGCTGGCGCGCACCTGGTTGCGCCGGTTTTATGAGAAGATGGGATTCGTCCGATATCACGTGTTTGTCTGGCTGGTGCTCATCATGCTGAGCGTTCCCATCAAGATGTACCTCCGCTGGCTGTTCAACCTGAAATATATCGTCCATCTGCAGGAATTCGAATTCAACATCTAAGGAGCACAAACCATGCCGGCACCGGGAAAATCGTTGCCCACATTTTACAATATCGATAAGTTGCATCGTATATTTTTTGTTCTCAGTGCGCTCTGGTTCGTACTGCTTGTGGTCCTGGTGTGGAAAGACTATTTTCGGGAGTGGCGAAAATATCAACGGGCATTCCGTAAGGTGGAGATCGAACAGACCCGACTGGCGCTCCGGGAAATGGAACAGTCTCCGGAAGCCGAAGAGTTGCGGAAACTGCGCGCGGAATTACAAAAAGCCGAACAGCAACTCGCCGCCCACCGCGCGGATATCGAACGCCTGGAAAAGGAACTCCGCGGGCTGGAAGCGCGTCGGTACGTCGTGGATCAGGAATGGCGGTTCGCCAAATCGGAACGCGATACGTACCGGTACCAGTTTGAAATCGCCCGTACCCACAATCTCCCCGACGTGGACGAACGCCGGCGTCGTTTCGAAATCGCCGAACAGCGGGTCAATCGTGCCTTCGAGGATCTCAAACGAATTGACCGCCAGATGGACACCATCAAACAGCAACTGGGACAATTGACGCGCGCCCGTGAAAACGTTGAAAAACGGATTACCGCCCTGACGTTACGCATTCAGAAACTGGAACACCGTCTCAGGGAACTGCGTCCGAGTCTGGTCAACATCATTCGCGATCTGCCGCTGCTCGATTTCATGGTACCCTACTTTCAAATCCGGCAGATCTATTTGAACGATCTCTATTACGATCTGAACTTTCGCCTGGTGGAACGGGCGGACCGGTGTACGACCTGCCACCTGGCGATCGACCGGGCGGATTTTGCGGACTATCCGGATCAACCGTTTCGCGCACATCCGAAACTCGATCTCATGGTCGGCAGCGCATCTCCGCATCCGATGGACCGTTTCGGGTGCACGATCTGTCATATGGGACGCGATCGTGGCACGGACTTCGTCGCGGCCGCGCACACTCCGCGGGATGAGACGCAGCGGCAACAGTGGGAGGAGCGGTACGGCTGGGAACCACTGGAACACTGGGAAGAACCCATGTTGCCGTTGCAATACGCGGAAGCCACGTGTCTGATGTGCCATCAGGGACAACTCTGGGTGCACGGTGCTGATCGGTTGAACCGCGGACTCGCACTGATTCGACGGGTGGGGTGCTATGGGTGCCATAAAATTCCCGGTTTCGAATACCTCCGCAAGGCCGGACCATCGCTGGAAAAGATCGCCGCCAAGACTACTCCGGAATGGACCTTCAAGTGGATCAAAAATCCCCAGAGTTTCCGCCCCACGTGGATGCCCCGCTTCTTCGATCTGACCAATACGAATACCCCGTATTACAAACGACGAAACAACGTGGAAGCCCTGGCCATCACTGCTTATCTGTTTGAAAAATCCAAACGGGAAACGTACCCGCCGATTCCCGTTGTCGGTGACCCCGAACGGGGAAAACAACTCGTGGAATCCCTGGGGTGTCTCGGATGCCACACGCTGGATGTCGAGGACTGGGTGAAGACCGATACGGTCAGTCGTCGCAAATTCGGACCGAACCTCGCCTTTATGGGCAGTAAAGTCAAACCGGAATGGCTGTTCGCATGGCTGAAAAATCCTTCTGCTTACTGGCATCAGACCCGTATGCCCAGCCTGCGCCTGACCGATCAGGAGGCGGCCGATATCACAGCGTTCCTGATGCAGTCGCGCAACTACGATTTTGAACAGGCCCGGTTACCGGAAGCGGACGAAGCGCTCCTGGACGAAATCATCACCGAACAGTGGATCAACCAGTTGCCTCTGGACGAGATCCGGCGTCGGATCGCACGCATGTCACTGCAGCAGAAACTCGTATTCGTGGGCGAGCGGATGATCGCACGTTACGGGTGTTTTGGATGCCATGACATCCCCGGTTTTGAAAAGGCGGCGGCCATCGGAACGGAACTGACTGAAGAGGGTGACAAACCGGTCGTCCGACTGGATTTCGGGTATCAGAAGATCCCGCACACCCGCTGGGACTGGTTCCGTCTGAAACTGAAAGATCCCCGCATCTTCGACCAGGGACGGGAAGTCAAACCCTGGGAAAAACTCCGGATGCCGCAGTTCAATCTGTCCGATGAGGATATCGATGCCATCGTTACTGTCCTGCTTGGTTTGAAGAAACTCAATATCGTGGGTCCGAACAAACGGAAACAGTTATCGCCCCGGGAGTCCCGGATCTGGGCCGGCTGGCGGATTCTGGAAGAATACAACTGTATCGGGTGCCACCAGATCGGTGACCTGGGAGGTGACATCGGGGCGAAAATGGAGGAACTCGGTTTTGAACCCGGCATGGCACCCCCGATCCTGAAATACGAAGATCGACCCGGACCGGGGGCCAAACTGCGTACGGACTGGCTGTACCAGTTTCTGAAACAACCGTACGTGATTCGTGTCTGGTTGAAAGTCCGTATGCCGACGTTCAACCTCTCGGACAAGGAACTGAACACGTTGATCGCGGCGTTTGCCGAAATGGATGAAGTCGTCTATCCGTATGAGGAAGCATGGTTCCAATCCCCGCCGCAGGAATACCTGACGATGGGCCAGATCCTGTTTGAACGTCTGCAGTGTGTACAGTGTCACATTACGGGGACGCAGCAGGTTACGGGATCTGCCGCGAGTTTCGCGCCCGATCTCAGCCTCGTCCGCGCCCGTCTACGACCGGCATGGATCATGCAATGGTTGAAAGATCCGCCCGCGATCATGCCGGGCACCCGGATGCCGAAATACCCCTGGGGAGACGCCCTGAAAGGTCTGGATCCCCGGATCGATCCCGATCCGGAAAAGCAAGTGACTGCCATGCGAAACTTCCTGTTGAACTTCGAACGGTTGTTCGGAAGCGCATCGTCGCGTCCGGCGGCGCCTCCCGCCAAATGATCCGTGCATTCGAACGCATCCGCAGCGATTCCGATGAAGGGATCGGCCGGCGGCGACTGTCCGGGACGGTTCGGGATTTTCAAGCCCATGGAGCGGGATCATGCGTACGTTCGTGCACCACGCGTTCCGGGTGCTCGTGCTGACCGTTCTGCTGACCGGGGCGGTCCGCGCACAGGACGACTTTGCCCGCGCCCGAACGCTATACAATCAGTACCGGTTTCAGGAAGCCCTGCCGCTGTTTCAGAAATTTGTACGGGAACACCCCCGCCACGTGATGGGACGGTACTACCTCGCGATGTGTCATATTCGATTGCGGCACTGGCAGGCGGCAATGCGGGAAATCGATCGGGTACTGGAACAGCGTCCGGGCATGATCCAGGCGCATGCCGCCAGGATATTCGTACTCGTTGCGCGACGTCAACTCGAAGCGGCCGAGGAGGCATTGACCGAGGCGCGCAAACGGGCGCCACAGCACGTAGATCTCGATTTTGCGGAAGGAGTGCTGTACAGTTACCGTAACGACTATACACGTGCGATCGAGATGTTTCAGCGCGTCTTGCAACGACGTCCCCGGGATGCCTATGCACACTATTACAAAGGTATGTGCCATTACTACATCAAACAATACGATCTGGCGATCGAATCGTTCGAAACCTTTCTGGAACTCGCGCCGAACGCCCCGGAAGCGCCTCAGGTTCGGGAATTGTTACAGCGTCTCCAGGGATAATTTCAGACGGCGGGGACGGACGATGTGGATCGGGATTGCAAAAGCCCTGTATCTGTTCGGCGGTGTGATGACCCTGGCGGCCATCCTGACCTGGATGGAACGCAAGCAGAGCGCCCTCATGCAGGATCGGGTGGGTGCGAACCGCGCGAAAGTTCTCGGACGGCCATGGTTGGGGTTGCCCCATATTATTGCCGATGCGGTGAAACTCCTCACGAAAGAAGACTTCGTCCCCGCAGGGGTGCCCGTGTGGTTGCACGCACTGGCGCCCTGGGTAACCATCACGGCAGCACTGTTGCCGGCGCTGGCCATTCCATTCGGTCATCAGCTGCCGCTCGCCGGACAGACGGTGGATCTCCGGATCGTGCCCATGAGCGTCGGTCTGGTTTACGTACTGGCCGTCGCGTCCATGGCCATATACGGCGTCATCCTCGCCGGCTGGGTGACGCGTAACAAGTGGGCGGTGCTTGGCAGTTTACGTGCGGCCGCTCAGATGATCGGATTCGGCGTTGTGCTGGGGGTGGCTCTGCTCGGTGCGGTCATGCTGTACGGTACCCTGGACCTCCAGGCGATGGTGGCATGGCAGGATCAGACGACCCTGCACGGATGGTTGCCCAGATGGGGGATTTTCTTTCAACCGCTGGCGTTCATCGTGTTTCTCACCGTAGGGATTGCGGAAACCAAACGTATTCCCTTTGATCTGCCGGAGGGTGAATCGGAGATCATCGGCTACTTCCTGGAATACAGTGGCATGAAATTCGGCGCCTTTTTCCTCGCGGACTTTGTGGAAACTGTGGTCATCGCCATGTTGACGACCACCCTGTTTCTCGGCGGATGGAGTGTACCATACCTGGATACGCAGGCGGGCGCATTTATCTGGCCGTGGGGAGCCACCACTTCCGTATCGCCGGTCGTCGCCGCCCTATTGCAGATGGTGGCATTCTGGGTGAAAGTGTTTATCTTATGCTGGCTGATGTTGCTCGTTCGCTGGACGCTTCCGAGATTTCGTATCGATCAGGCGGTGCGCCTCGGCTGGCAGTATCTGTTGCCGGTATCGGTGGTGAACACGTTCATCACCGCAGCCGTGATCATTGCCGTGACATAACGAGCGGTGAAACGGTTGCAAAATGTGCCACGAGGAGATGGGAATGACGGTACGCATCAAACGGGTACGACGGCCACGAAACACCCTGTGGGTACGGTCATATCTGCCGGCGATCGTGCAGGGACTCTGGATCACCGCGCGCCACTTCTTCCGCAATCTATTCATCCATACAGCCCACCGGTTCGGGTTGCTGCGCAACGTGCGCGCCGGTGTGGTCTACCAGTGGCCGGAGGAGCCGCGACCGATCTATCCGAGATACCGCGGACTGCACCGCCTGACGCGGCGACCGGACGGCTCGCCCCGATGCGTGGCCTGCTACATGTGCGAAACCATCTGTCCGGCGGAATGCATTCATATCGTTCCTCAGGAAGTGGACGATCCGCTGATCGAAAAAGCCCCGAAAGAGTTCTATATCGACCTCAGCCGGTGCATTTTCTGCGGATACTGCGTGGAGGCCTGTCCGGAAGACGCCATCCGCATGGATGTGTTTGATTTCCGTCTGGCGCATTATGACCGCTTTCGCATGGTGCTCGATCTGCCCACCATGCTGAACTTCACACCCTCCGTGTCCGACACTCCCGAACCCGAACCGTCCTCCTGAAGACGTCACACCTCCCGAACACTGTACGATAATACGGGCAGACGATCACCCGTTGACAATTCCGAAAGGAGGGGTTTATGAACAGATCCAGACTTTTTCGAAATCGACGCTGGCGGCGTGTGAGTATCGTGGCCACGGAACTCCTGCTGATCGGTGCGTTTATTGTGCTCGCGTCCCATCAGTTCAGCGATGTTCCGGACACTGCGCCATACCACGATCCCGTAGAATGGATGGTCAACCGCGGGATTACCGGTGGATGTGCACCGGGACAGTACTGTCCGTTTTCCAAAGTGAACCGTGGACAGATGGCGATTTTCATGAATCGACTGGGGAAAGCATTGACACCGAAGATCCTCTGGAACGGGACCGGCACCGGTGCACTGGATATTGACACGAGTCCTGTGGTCTGTCAGACGGCTTCCATTACACCGACCTTTCCGATGCAGGCGGTCATTACGGGGAAAGTGTCCATCAAAGGCGGCGGGTTCATGATATTCCGCATGTTTACGGTATACAGTACGGACGGCGGGTCTACCTGGTTCAACACGGACAGCGGCGGGTGGTCCCGGGAAACCCTTGACATCAACGGCGACTGGGCGACAGCGACCTATATCGGATACAGGACGTTGAACATTGGTACAACCTACAAGTTCGGGATCCAGATCGAACGGGAGTCGGGTGGCGGAACGGCGGACGCGACGGATCACCGATGCAACATTGTGGTGGAAGTGTTGAACCGGAATCCCTCGACACCTCCGCTCGGCCCAACTCCACCGAACTTCCGGGACGGTGCACCTATCGAGTAAAACATGTCCGGCGTTTCCACACCCTGCGGCATCGGCGCCGCAGGGTGTGGGACGTTGACCAGATGTTTTATCCGGTCTCGCCATTCGGGGGTACCGAACGTAGAATGCCCCATCCGATCAGGAAGAATACGGCCAGTACGGGAACGGCCATACGGATATCCCCCAGCCACTGGGTGAACCACCCCACCAGGATCGGACCGAGAATTGCTGCAAATTTGCTCGTTACCGCATAAAACCCGAAAAACTCTCCGGAATATTCTGCAGGAAACAAACGCGCATAGTACGACCGGCTGAGTGCCTGGATCCCCCCGAGCACCCACGCAATGACCGCTGCCAGTCCCCAGAACGCCGCTTCTGTCCGAATGAAACAGGCACTTGCCGTCGCGCCTGCCCAGATGAACAGCAACACTTCCAGGACCGCCCGTGTGGAATAACGTCGCGTCTGCCATCCCCAGAAGAGCGCACCGGGAAATGCCAGAAACTGCACGAACAGGATAATGAGCACGAGTCGCGTGGTGGGGATGTCCAGAGCCACCCGTCCGAACACAGCAGCCAGTGCGATCGTCGTTTCCACGGCATCATTGTAAATGAAGTACGCGATGAGAAACCGGAACGGTGCACGATATTGCCGGATCGTGCGAAACGTATTGATCAGGCGGGACCATCCCGCGTGGAATGCCGGACCGATCCCCCGCAATGGATGGGTCCATGGCTCCAGATCCCGCAGTCCCCAGAATGACAACACGCCGAATCCGGTCCACCACAGACCGGTGGCCACAAATCCCTGACGAATCGCCCGATCCACGGGGATCCCGTACCACTCCGGCGCCCAGGCCATCCAGACGAGCACACCGGCGAGTGCCAGACCCCCGCCCACATACCCCCAGGCAAATCCCTGGCTGGAGACGCGGTCGTAGGCCGATGCCGGCACAATGTGGGGCAACAGTGCATTGTAAAAGACCAGGCTCCCACCGAACCCGATATTTCCCACGAAAAACAGGAGCAGCAGTACCCACCATTGATCCCGCGGCACCCCACCGGTCCATATCGTGGCCACCATACCCACCGCACCGAATATCAACCAGTACGTATACCGACGCCCCGTCTGATCGGCCACCGCGCCCAGGAACGGCATGAGCATCGCCATGACCGCCGCCGAAAGGCCCACAACATAGGCCCAGAGGCTCTCCGCAGGCCAGTGCATCCCGATCCATGCGACGGTTTTCGGCGCCACATCGAGAAAATAGACCGGTAATACGGCAGTGAGCATCACCGTGGCGAACGCCGAATTTGCCCAGTCGTACAGACACCAGTACAGTACACGACGCCGCATCCGGTCGGAACGTCCCGCATCTCCGGGGATCGACATCACACCTCCACCATCGAACCGCTTTACAGAGAACGCCACATCGCCGTTGCACTTTTACAAACCGTGAGCGAGAACTCCACCGACTGGCGGACAACTGGAGGAACGGCTGCCCGCGGAATGATATGAAACCCGAACTTTCGGAAAAAGCCGACTGCTGTGGTGGTCAGCAGGTAGACTTCCCGACCACCGTTCTGCCGGATCATATGCAGCACGTAACGGACAAGTGCTGTCCCGACACCGCGATGGCGGTACTCCGGATGGACGGCAACGGAGCGGAGCAGTGTGCGCGCACCATACCACTCGACGGCGGCACAGGCGATGATCCGTTCTCCCTCACGGACGAAAAACACATGCACGTGCGCACCATCCAGACCGTGTACCGGCAGGTGACATCGCCCGAGTAGCGAGTACACGGCAGGGAGTTCTTCACGCCGGGCAGTTTGCACACTCCTGGCCATCGACCGTCTCCCGTTACTGAAATCGGAATAGGCAATGGGACACCGTGGGTCCCCATGCGGTCATGCGCTAATCCCTTCCCGGAAATGTCGGGTCTTTCTGACACCTGGGACCTGAGACCTGGGACCTGACACCTGTTCCTGGCGTCGACCGGACCATCCGGTGCATCCCCTGTCCCATTGCCTGTCCCGATTCCGATCCGATTACACGTGATCGATCGCACCGAAAGGATTATAATGAAACGAATCCGTTTGCGAATTCGGGCATCCGAGGATACCCAGGATGCATCCGATGATGCCATCGATACGCATCTCGGGGTTCCGGTGGCTCTGGCTGGGTCTCTGTTGTCTCTTGTCCGGAGGCTTATGGGCCGTATCTCCGGTATGGTCTCTGCATGAAGGTGACCGCACACAACCCGTGGCTGTGCACACCTGGAACCAGATGCTCTACCTCGCCGCTGACGACCTCGCGACATTTCTCGGGGGACAAATACGTGCGGCACAGAATCCGGACGCCATCTGGTTGCTTGTCAATGAAACCCGCATCTACCTGCGTGCCGGCGGACGCGTTTACGATATCAACGGACAGTTGCGCGAACTCCGGCAACCCATCCGGATGTGGAATCACCGGTGGTGGGTCCCACTGGAATGGGTCCAGGAAGTGGTTCCCCTGATCCGGGGCCAGCCGGTGCATGTATTATCGAACGTGCGGGAGATCTGGATCGGCACCATCCAGGGTCCACAGATCCGCTGGCAGGTGGACACACAACCCGCACTGACCCGCATGCAACTGTTCAGTCAACCGCCGATCCCGTTTCAGATCGCAACCCCCCCGGGAGAGATTCGCATCACCCTGCAGGCGAAACGCGTTCACTGGCAGGATGCGGAACCGCAATATACCGATGCCCGGATCACGCGGGTGACCGTGCATACGGAACCGCATCGGACCACACTGGTGATCCACCTGCAGAATCCTCAACAACGTGCGGACGTATACGCGCCTGAACCCGGTCATCTGGTCGTTGAAATCCACGGACCCACACATTCACCCTCCCCACATCTCCCGGCATCGGCGACACCGTCCAGCGAACCCCCCGCAGACGCCGTTCCGGTCACGCCGGAAGAGTTCACCACGGTCGTGATCGATCCGGGCCACGGCGGTGAAGAGACCGGAACGGTCGGTGTGGACGGCGTCCTGGAAAAAGACGTGACCCTGGCGATCGCGCTGCGCCTGAAACGCGTCCTGGAGGATCGTCTGGGGTTACAGGTCGTGCTGACGCGCGATCGGGATGTGACCATGGATCTGGATGCCCGTACAGCGAAAGCGAACAACGTACATGCCGATCTGCTCATCAGCATTCACGCCAACGCCACGCCCCAGGGCCGGGCCACCGGCGTGGAAACGTACTACCTCAGTACGGACTGGGTGGACGAAGAAACCCGGCGGCGCCTGAGCGCGAGCGAACCCGGTGCTTTCCGTCCTGTACAGCCATCCGCACAGGAGTCCGACGCACTGCAACTCATTCTGTGGGATATGGCTCAGATCGCACATCTCGAAGAGAGCAGTATGATCGCGCAACTCGTTCAGGAAGAACTCTGTCGCACGTTGCGGATTCCGAACCGTGGCGTGAAACAGGCGCCCTTTCGTGTCCTCATCGGTGCGAACATGCCGGCCGTTCTGGTCGAAGTCGGGTTTCTGGACAACCCCACAGAGGCACGACGGTTACTGGACGCCACGTATCAACAGCAGATCGCCAACGCGATCGCACGCAGTATTGAACGTTATATCCAGATACGCCGGCAATCTGCTCAACCCAAATTCCCCGCCGGTGGATAGGTATCCGGAGTGTACCGTCGGTCCAGCATACCGTTGCGGAACGCGGGACTGGCCTGTATACGCGCAATGGATACGTGCACTTCACTGCGATGCTTCGGAGGACGTGTCGATCATCTGCCGGATCCAGGATTCCATCACACGATGCCGCTGCCGATACCACTCCAGTTGTTCCGATAGCCATTCCACCTGGTGCGCGAGTTCGTCATGGGCGAGACGCAGTCGCGTTAACTCCGTTACGAGGTGATGGATCAACTGATGCAATAGCCGGGTATGGTGCACGAGTCGATCGTTCAGTTCCGCCTGCAGATTGTTCCAGTGTGCCTGCCGGGTCACGAGCAGGTCAATATTCACAAAAAAACGAATGATCCTGCCCGCCCACCGACGGATGCGCGCCAGCCAGGGTCGACTGGAGTGATACAACAGTTCAGGCCGAATATTGACGTCCGGTTGCGTGTAAAACAGGCTTTCCACGGGAAGAATGGGTCGATAGAAAAACGGTCGCACCCAGTTGGGATGTACTGGCGGAGGAATCTCCATGGTCTGCAGATCACGGGCTTCCTCCGCGGAAAGTACCCGTTCACGGAACTTTGCCTCGACCCGCTGGCGGATCGTGCGTTCCATCTGTTCCCACTCTTTTTCAGCCCGCGCGAGCAGTTCCTGCCAGTCAAACGATTCCGGACCCATGATACGGACACCTCCCTGCATGAAATGATCCGCAGATGCGCGCCATACGCATCTTTTCGGAACCCTGTGGGGAATGGCATATTACCCCATTCCACGACCCACTGCAAAGGTGAACGAAACCGGGATCGGGACAGGAAGTGGGACACAGTGCGTCCCGATTCGGCGACGGCGTGTCTTACGCTCAGCATCGACATCCCGGACACCTGGCACCCGACACCTGGGACCTGACACCTGATCCCTGATACCGATCCCGGTGGACGAATGCGCACAACGATAGTAACATTGAACTGAACATGAACCCATCCCCTGACGAGGGTCATGATGGCACGCATGCAGGTTCCGCAGGTTTCCCTGGCACAGTTACTCGATGCGATGACGCGTGAAGGCGACCTGTACACGCCGCTGGAGAATCGACGTGTGCGGTGTTACGCGTGCGGGCACCGTTGTGTGATCTTCGAGGGCCAACGCGGTGTATGTAAGGTCCGGTTCAACCGCGACGGTAAACTGTACGTCCCGTGGGGATACGTCGCTGCGCTGCAAATCGATCCGATCGAGAAAAAACCGTTCTTCCACGCCTGGCCGGGTGCGCGAACGATGAGTTTCGGAATGCTGGGGTGCGACCTGCACTGTTCGTACTGTCAGAACTGGCTTACATCCCAGGCACTGCGTGATCCGGCTGCCGGTACTACACCCGAACGTGTGACGCCGGAGGAACTCGTGGACATGGCACTACAGTACGACTGCCGGGTGGTCGTCAGTACATACAATGAACCGCTGATCACCAGTGAATGGGCCGTCGATGTCTTCCGACTGGCCAAACAACGCGGCCTGAAAACGGCATACGTGAGCAATGGCAACGCCACGCGTGAGGTCCTGGAATACCTGCGTCCCTGGCTGGATCTGTATAAGATCGACCTGAAGACGTTCAACGACCGGAACTACCGGAAACTCGGATGCACCCTGCAGTCCGTGCTGGATACTGTCCGCATGACCGTGGACATGGGATTCTGGGTGGAAGTCGTCACACTGGTGGTCCCCGGATTCAATGACTCGGATGCAGAACTCCGGGAGATCGCCCGTTTTCTCGCTTCGATCTCACCGGACATTCCCTGGCATGTCACAGCATTTCACAAAGATTACAAGATGACCGATCCGGACAACACACCACCGGAAACCCTGTTGCGCGCTGCACGGATCGGCCTGGAAGAGGGACTCCGTTACGTCTATGCGGGAAACCTGCCCGGAATGGTCGACGGATTCGAGCATACCTACTGTCCGAACTGCAAAACCCCGGTCGTCCGTCGATTCGGGTTCCGGATTCTGGAATACCACATCGTCAAGGGACGCTGTCCCGAGTGTCAGACGCCGATCCCCGGTCGATGGGATTAATTCCAACCACGGTACGGGCGCCGATGGGAAGCCTGGGTATCGGAGAAATCCTGCTCATCGTATTCGTCGCTTTCCTCGTATTCGGTCCGCAACAGTTGCCCAAAGTACTGCGCGAGGTCGGACGCATCATCGGGGAACTCCAGCGCGCTGCCATGCAGGCCCAGTCGATCGGCCGCGAGGAGATGTGGAAAATGGAACAGCAGGCGGCCGCTGGCGAATCGGCGACCCCCGATCGGTCCGCATCCCGGACGGTCACGGAACCTGCCCGTATGACCGAAGAGACCGGAGGTGACGAAAGCGAAAGTGACGAGAAGTGACGAAGTGTCCCGGGAATCGGTTTCATGGTACTTCCGCCCGTTATTCTTCATCGTCACTTCACGTCACTTTTCCGCGCGTCACGTGGTTCGGAGTTCGGTATGGGTGCAACACCGACGGAACCGACGATGTCCCTGTGGGATCACCTGCGGGAATTGCGCTATCGACTGATCATGAGCCTCGCAGGTGTGTTCGTGGGGATGGTCATTGCGTGGTTCCTGCGCAAGATGATTTTGTCCATGCTGATGCGTCCCCTGCAGGTGCTGCTGCCGGATTACCCGGGACTGACGGTGCTCAGCCTGACCGAGGCGTTTATTTTCTATATCAAAATCTCCCTGTTTGGCGGTGTGGTCATCGCTTCGCCCTGGGTGTTCTGGCACATCTGGCGGTTCGTGGCACCGGGACTGTACACGCATGAGAAACGCGCATTCCTCGGGATCGCGTTGTTTACCGTCGTGTGTTTCCTGGGAGGTGCATATTTCGGGTACCGTGTGTTGATTCCGTTCATGTTTCGGTTCCTTATCGGTATCAGTCAGGACTTCCAGTTGATGATCACGACGACGAGTTATCTGACGTTTTTCATGCAACTCATTGTGGGTGTCGGTCTGATCTTTGAAATGCCGGTGTTCGCACTCATTCTGGCGCGTCTGGGGATCATCACCGCACGCACCCTGGGACGGTTCTGGAAGTTTGCCATCGTGGGCAGTTTTATCCTCGCCGCAGTCATCACCCCAAGCGGCGACATCGTGACGCAGACGGTGCTCGCCGTGCCCTTAATCGCGCTGTACCTGATCAGCATTCTGGTCGCCTGGATCTTCGGTCGGAGGCCCGCACCCGTATCCGAAGCCACCGGTGAACCCACCGCGTGAGCCCCCGTGGATGGTATTCTATGCAATTCTCTGGGATCTGATACCCAGAACCTGATCCCTGAAAGGGGCGAGCGATGGCGCTCGTCCGATCATGGCATGGACGCCGACATTGCCGTGGCCGCTGCCGGGCAACAACGTGCCCCA
>CAZIRO010000041.1:0-17990 GCA_964541595.1 uncultured Acidobacteriota bacterium | reverse complement strand
CATCCGGTAGATTTCACTGACCTCTTTACCGCGCAATCGGGCGATGTGTTCGGGCGAACGGAGTTGCTGCAGGGCATCGAATGTTGCACGAATGACCGCAAACGGGTTATTGGAACGCATGCTCTTGGTAAGCACATCCCGGATACCTGCGAGTTCCATCACCGCGCGTACCGGACCCCCGGCAATCACCCCCGTGCCGCGCGAGGCCGGTTTCAGCATCACCACACCCGCATCGTGACGGCCGATGACCTCGTGCGGGATCGTCGTATCGATGAGGGGCACTTCAATGAGATTTTTCTTCGCCCGTTTGATGGCCTTTTGAATGGCCAGCGGGACTTCCCGTGCCTTGCCCTTACCAAAACCCACGTGACCCTGACCGTCTCCCACGACAACCAGTGCGGTAAACCGCAGGTGTTTGCCACCGGCCACGACTTTCGTCACACGGTTCACGAAGATGACCCGGTCTTTTAACTCACCCACCGGTCGCAGAAACCGTTGTTTCATATGCTGTTCTCCTTGGTACCGATCATGGTGTGATGCGTTCCGTGAGATCCGGACCGAACGGGTGGCGTTCATATCCGGATCCCGCGTGCACGTAGACCCTCGCAGACGGCACGTACCTGGCCATGATAGCGGTATCCACCGCGGTCAAACACGGCCTGTTGAATCCCGAGGGCCTGCAAACGTTCCGCCAGCAACTCCCCGACCGCACGGGCCTCGCGAACCGTCGCGTTCCGCAACCCCCGTTCCCGAAACGTGGATTCCAGTGTGGACGCCGCAGCCAGCGTATGTCCGCGTTCGTCATCAATGGCCTGTGCATAGATGTGCCGTAAACTCCGAAACACGGCGATCCGCGGTCGTTCGGCCGTACCGAAAATCTTCTTGCGAACGCGTCGATGACGCCGCCAGCGTCGCTCCTGTCGGGTGCGATATCTGGGCATCGGACGTGTCTCCTGCCACAAGAGTATGGAACACCCGGAATTACCCTTTTACGGCGGATTTTCCGGGTTTTAACCGCCAGGGTTCGTCCGCATATTTGATCCCCTTGGCCTTATACGTCATTGGGGGTCGGATGCTCCGGATCATTGCGGCATATTGTCCGACCAGGTATTTATCCGCGCCGCGAACGATGATTCGATTGCGCACTTTCGGATCGAACTCCACCTCGATCCCCGGCGGGATCGGGACTTCCACCGGATGGGAATACCCGACATAGAACCAGATCGCATTGCCCTTGCGTTCAAAACGGTATCCGGTACCGACCACATCAAGGGTAATGGCATACCCCTCGGTGACGCCTTTGACCGCATTGGCCGCCAGGGCACGGTACAGTCCGTGCATCATCTTCTGCTGTTTCGAGTCGTTCTGACGTTCGGCGATCAGTTGACCGTTTTCCAGACGAAACCGGATCCCGTGACCGTAAGGAACTTCCAGTTTGCCCTTCGGGCCTTCGATGATCAGTCGGTCCGGCTGAATGTCCACCCGGACCCCTTCCGGGATCGGTATGGGTTTACGACCGACACGTGACATAGGTCGCCTCTCCGCTGTTCTCCCGCACGTTAAAATACGGTCATAAGCAGTTCACCGCCGACACCCCGGCGGTATGCTTCCCGCCCGGACATGACGCCGCGGGATGTCGACAGGATCGCAATCCCGAGTCCGCGTTTGACCAGCGGAATGTTCTGCCGCCGCACGTACACACGCCGTCCGGGTGTACTCACCGACCGGATTTCGTGGATCGCGTATTCCCCATCGGGCGATCGGCGCAGGTAGATCTTCAACAGCCCCTGTTTGCCGTCTTCGATGTATTTGTAATCGTCGATATATCCTTCGCGTTTCAGTACTTCGGCGATCGCCCGTTTTAGATTGGACGCCGGAATCTCGACCACGTCTTTACGTGCCATCACGGCGTTTCGGATCCGCGTACAGAAATCACTGACCGGATCGTGTCGTCCCATGCGTACGCCTCTCCTTGCGCGACGGGCGCCCCGTGGGGGGCCCGAAGGGAATTACCAGCTCGCTTTGCGCACACCGGGGAGCAGTCCCCAGTGCGCGTGTTCGCGAAAACACAATCGGCACATGCCGAACTTGCGAATGAACGCCCGTGGTCGCCCGCACAGCCAGCATCGGTTCCGCTGTCGGACTCTGAATTTCGGTTTCCTGCGCGCTTTGGCAATATGACACTTTCGGGCCATGGATCACTCCTTGTTCATGTCGCCCGGAAAGGAAACCCGAGCGCTTTCAGCAGTTCATATGCCTCTTCGTCCGTTTCCGCCGTGGTCACGATCGTGACATTCATTCCCCGGATGCGGGAGATCTTCTGATAATCGACTTCCGGAAAGATGAGTTGTTCGCGAATTCCCAGCGTATAATTGCCCCGACCATCGAACCCGTGCGGGGAGATGCCCCGGAAGTCACGGACGCGCGGCAGCGCCACATGGATCAGGCGGTCCAGGAACTCCCACATCCGCCAGCGTCGCAGGGTCACCGCACATCCGACGACCATCCCGCGTCGCACTTTGAAACCGGCGATCGAGCGACGGGCACGCCGTAAAACGGGTTGCTGTCCCGTAATCGCCCGCAGGGTATAGATCGCTTCCTGCTGGAGTTTCTCGTCCCGGGCCGCATCGCCGATCCCCATATTGATGGCAACGAACCGGATACGCGGCACCTGCATGATGTTCCGGTATCCGAATCGTCGCATCAGATACGGCACCACCTCTTCCCGATATTTCTGTAACAGGCGCGGCACATACCCTTCCGGGACGGTGGCCACTGCCGTGGTTTCCTGAGACGGAGCCGCTGTCTTCTTTTTACGTGCCATGGCTGTTCACCCGTATTGCACTATTTCACCCATTCCCGGTCGATGATGCCACCGCATCGTTTACATACACGCACTTTTGTACCGTCCTCGAGGAACCGCCGTCCGACACGGGTGGGTGTATTGCACTCTGGACAGACCACCATCAGATTGGAAATGTGAATTGGCGCCTCGATCTCCACGATGCCGCCACGAATGTTACGTTGTGGATTCGGGCGCTGATGTTTTTTCACCAGTCGAATTCCCTCGACAATGGCGCGCTGTTCTTTCGGGAACACGCGCAGTACCCTGCCGATCCGCCCGCGGTCCTCCACACGTCCGCTGATCACCATGACACGATCGCCTTTCTTGATATGCAATGCACCCATCGTGGGCCTCCCCCGCGTTTATAACACTTCCGGCGCCAGAGAGATAATCCGCATAAAATCGCGGTCCCGCAGTTCCCGGGCGACCGGTCCAAAGACCCGTGTACCCAGCGGAATCCCGTGCCGGTCGATCAACACGGCAGCGTTGTCGTCAAAACGGATGTACGTCCCGTCCGGACGACGCACCTCCTTACGGGTACGCACGATCACCGCATGCACCACATCCCCTTTTTCCACGCGACCGCCCGGTTCCGCTTCCTTGACGGAAGCCGCAATGACATCCCCGATCGAAGCATACCGTGCATTCCCTTTACCGACGGGGTGAATACACATGATCTTCTTTGCACCGGAATTGTCCGCAACGTTCAAAATCGTGCCCATCTGGATCATGGCACGACCTCCGCAGGTTCCTCTTCTTCACCCGCGAGTTCTTCCGGCTCGTATCCCGCGGCCCTGCGAATGATCCGGACCACGCGCCAGCGTTTGTGACGGCTCAACGGACGCGTTTCCATGATTTCGACCACATCCCCGATATGGCATTCGTTGTGTTCGTCGTGGGCCATATATTTTTTGCTGCGCACGATCACTTTCTTATACAGGGGATGGATGAACCGACGGTTGACCCGAACGACGACCGTTTTCTGCATCTTATTGCTCACGACGATCCCCTGCAGCACTTTCCGTCGTCCCCGTCTGCGTTCGGATTGCACACCCTGTGTACTCATGACTGACTCCGTTCTTTTTCACGAATGATGGTCAATACGCGCGCCAGGTCACGGCGTGTGAAACGGATTTCCATGGTATTCTCCAGTTGCCCCAGTTTATGCCGTAATCTTAGCCGAAACAGTCGTTCACGCAGATCCCGTTCGAGTTTCCGGAGTTCTTCAAGGGTCAATTGACGCAGTTCATCCGCTTTCATAGTTCCCTGACTCCGATATGACCGCGTTTGACGAATCCGCACCGTACGGGGAGTTTATGACTGGCCAGACGAAAGGCTTCAAAGGCAATGTCTTCCGGCACACCCGTCAATTCAAATAAGATACGTCCGGGCCGCACGACGGCAACGTATCCGACACGCGGTCCTTTGCCTTTCCCCATGCGGGTTTCCAGGGGTTTTTTCGTAATCGCCTTATCCGGGAAGATACGAATCCACAGTTTCGCGCCCTTTCGGACGTAGCGAACGATGGCCACACGTGCGGCCTCGATCTGACGGGATGTCACCCATGCCGGGGTCAGGGCTTTGATACCGTATTCGCCGAATGCCAGCCGATTGCCCCGATAGGCCTTACCTTTCATCCGGCCACGCTGGTGTTTGAGGTATTTCACTTTCTTGGGCTGCAACATGATCAGGTCTCCTGATACGCGGTCTCTTCCAGGTAAGACGTTTTGTCGCCCTTATAGATCCACACCTTCACGCCGATCGTTCCATATTTGGTCTTGGCCACGGCAAAACCGTAATCGATATCGGCTTTCAGCGTATTCAGCGGGAGTCGCCCCACCAGGTACCACTCGGCGCGTGCGATTTCGGCACCGCCCAGACGCCCCTTGCACCGGATTTTGACCCCTTTTGCGCCGAACCGTATTGCCGCATCCACGGCACGCCGCATGGCCCGGCGGAAGTTTACCCGCCGCTCCAGTTGCAGAGCCACGTTTTCGGCCACGATCTGGGCATCGAGTTCCGGTCGTTCAATTTCAATCACACTGACGCGGACCTCTTTGATCCCATACCGCTCGCTGATGATGCGGTTGAGACGTTCGACTTCGCGACCGCGGTGCCCGATGATGAGACCGGGACGCGCGGCATGGATGATGATGCGCATACGTTCCGGATACCGTTCGATCTCAATACGCGAGATGTTCGCATGATAGTACCGGTGTTTGATTTCCCGCCGGATGGCAAGATCTTCATGGAGCCACTGACGGTAGTACTTCTTCGTATACCAGCGCGATAGCCATGTCCGATTGTAACCCAACCGAAAACCGATGGGATGGACTTTCTGACCCAAGACGCCCCTCCTGTATCATGACGATGATGACCGCGGGGTCCGATGCATCCATTCGATGGGTGCCAGCCGGATCGTGATATGACTGTGATGCACCCGGCGGGGAAACGGTCGGCGTGTCCCCGCCCGATAGCGCCGCCAGATCCGGGTCGGCCCCATGTCCACGTAACACCGCCATACGAACAGTTCCTCCGCACTGTAACTGCCTTCTTCCCGGTTTTCCGCATTCGCCACCGCCGATTGCAGCACTTTCGCAATGATCCGGGCCGCCTTTTTCGGTGTGAACTGCAGAATCCGCATCGCTTCCGGCACGGGTTTGCCCCGGATCATATTGATCACCAGTCGCGCCTTGCGTGGTGAAATGCGCACGTGTCGGGCAATCGCCCGACTGACTTCCGGCACTTTTTTCTGCACCGCTGTTCTGGTCTGCCGTTGTGCCATACCGAACGTCTCCCGGGATTACCGTCGGCGTGCCTTTTTTTCGGACTTGTCCGGATGTCCACGAAACGTACGGGTCGGTGCGAATTCACCGAGTTTATGACCGACCATATTTTCTGTAATGTACACCGGCACGAAAGTGCGGCCATTATGCACCGCGATCGTCAGTCCCACCATTTCCGGAATGATCGTCGAACGCCGGGACCACGTTTTGATCACCACCTTTTCCCGTGCGCCGCGTGCCTGCAGGACCTTTTTCAACAGATGGTCGTCCACAAACGGGCCCTTCTTCTTTGACCGCGCCATGTACCATTTCTCCCGGTTAGGATTTGCGCCGTTTCACGATGAACTGTTGCGTGCGTTTGTTGCGCCGTGTTTTGTATCCCTTCGTCGGCTGTCCCCACGGGGTGACCGGATGGCGACCGGGGTGGGACTTGCCTTCACCACCGCCGTGCGGGTGGTCGACCGGGTTCATGCACGTCCCCCGAACGTGCGGTCGACGCCCCAGCCAGCGAGAACGTCCGGCCTTGCCGATTGTCACGTTGAAGTGATCCAGATTCCCCACCTGCCCGATCGTCGCATAACAGTCCAGATGAATCTTCCGGATCTCACCGGAGGGAAGACGCACGTGCGCGTATTCCCCTTCTTTGGCCATGATGACGGCCATAGCGCCCGCAGACCGTGCAATCGCGCCACCGTGTCCCGGCCAGAATTCGACGTTGTGGATTGGGATCCCCTCCGGAATGTTGCGCAACGGTAACGCATTACCCACGCGGATCTCTGCGTCCGGTCCCGTCTGGATGACGTCACCGACCTTCAAACCGTCCGGATGCAGGATGTACCTGCGTTCACCGTCCGCATAACATACCAGTGCAATGTTCGCCGACCGGTTCGGATCGTACTCGATCGCTTCCACCCGGGCCGGTACACCGATCTTGTCATACCGGCGAAAGTCGATCACCCGGTACCGGCGCTTATGACCGCCGCCGCGGAACCGGACGGTAATCCGTCCCATATTGTTCCGGGCGCTGATCCGCTGTTTACCCCGTGTCAATGGTTTATACGGTTCCCTGCGTGTGATCTCTTCCGGAATCAGCACGGTCATAAACCGCCGACTCGGTGTGTACGGTTGGAACCGTTTAATCATCGGACACGCTCCACCGCATCAGGCTTGATAGATGTCGATCCGATATCCCTCGGCCAGCTTGACGTACGCTTTTTTCCACCCCGGTTTATAACCCCGGCGCCCGCGACGCCACATCCGTCCCCGGGGTTTGGGTTTCACCCGTACGATCCAGACCTTTTCCACCTTCACATGAAAAATACGTTCGACGGCCTGACGAATCTGGATCTTGTTTGCGTGCGGATGGACACGGAACGTATACGTATTCTGG
The DNA here is from genome assembly GCA_964541595.1 of uncultured Acidobacteriota bacterium. Classification (GTDB taxonomy): domain Bacteria; phylum Acidobacteriota; class HRBIN11; order HRBIN11; family HRBIN11; genus CAZIRO01. The sequence continues at coordinate 10,969 of CAZIRO010000041.1, read as the reverse complement.
GTCTCCCGGAGCCGATCCGCCTTTTCGGAAAACACCTGTGACTGAATAATGTCGTAATCACTTAGCGCCTTCATGGCAGACACACCTTTTGCAGTTGTTCAAAAGCCGTCCGGGTGATCACCAGGTGTTCATAACGTAGCAAGTCATAGATATGAATCCATCGAACTTCTGTCAAACCGATGCCGGGAATGTTCCGCACGGATTTGGCGAAGTTCTCGTCGAGACGTACATCGACAAACAGGATCCTGTCTTCCCCCGGCCGGAACTGCATCCGTGTCAAAAACGCGATCCCGTCCCTGGTGCGGGGCCGTTCCATCTGAAGTGCGTCCACGATGTGCACACGTCCATCGCGCAGTTTGTCGGCGAGCACGATCCGGAGCGCGAGTTTCCGTTTTTTCGCCGGCAGGCGGTAGGCATAACTGCGCGGTTTCGGTCCGAAAACGACGCCCCCGCCGACCCACAGCGGCGAACGGATACTCCCGTGCCGTGCGCGTCCGGTCCCTTTCTGCCGCCAGGGCTTGCGTCCGCCGCCACGAACCTCGCCCCGTGTTTTGGTCGAATGGGTGCCACGGCGAATGCTGGCGAGATAATGACGCACCGCTTCCCAGACGACATAGGTCTTCCGGGGTGCCTCGGCGATTTCCGGCGGAATCGTCACCTGCCCGACGACTTCGTTCTGCATGTTGCGCACGGCGACTTCCATCCCTTAGCCTCCGCTTTCCTGAACGGCTGCGAATTCTTCCATCTGGCCGGCGAGTGTCTTCTTCGCCTTGTAGACGTAGACGTACCCGTTCGGCCAGCCGGGCACGCCGCCGATGACGGCGAGGATGTGTTCTTCCGGTTCAATGAACGCGATCTGCAGATTGCGAATCTTCACCCGAACGACACCCATCCGGCCGGCCATCCGTTTGCCCTTAATGACCCGTCCCGGAAAGGTCGCTGTTCCGATCGACCCGACCCGCCGGTGGACTTTGGAACCGTGCGACGCCGGTCCGCCGCTGAACCCGTGTCGATGCACGGCACCCTGAAACCCACGGCCCTTCCGCCAGCCCACGACGTCCACGAGTTCGCCCACGGTAAACACGTCGGCCACCGTGATCTGTTGCCCGAGTTTCACGGGTCCCAGGATCGGAAACTCGGCCATCTTGCGTACGTACGGCAACCCGTGCTTCTTGAGATAACCGAGTACCGGACGGGTCAGATGCTTGACCTTTACGGGTTCGAGCAGTCCCAGCTGAGCGGCGGCATACCCGTCCCGTTCCAGCGTGCGAATCCGCGTGACCACGCAGGGACCCACACGCAGCAGCGTAACCCCGACCGCCTGCCCGTCATCCGTAAACCACTGCATCATCCCGATCTTCCGTCCGATCAGACCGGCAACGGAGTACCTTTCCATGTCCTGCCCTCACATGCGGGTCTTCGGGATCCTACGTGATGTCCATTCCCGGCGCTTTGATCTCCACATCCACGCCTGCGGGGAGTTCGAGTTTCATCAGTGCATCGATCGTCTGCGGTGTCGGTGCAATGATGTCGATCAGCCGCTTGTGCGTGCGGATTTCGAACTGTTCCCGCGATTTTTTGTCCGTATGCGGCGATCGCAGAACGGTCCAGCGGTTGATTTCCGTCGGTAGTGGGATCGGACCGGATACACGCGCACCGGTGCGTTTGGCCGTCTGCACAATCTCCCGCGCGGATTGGTCAATCAACCGGTAATCGAACGATTTCAGTTTGATCCGGATGCGTGGTTCTTTCATGGTCGTTCCCCACCGGTTTAACGGGTTTGCAATAGACGTTCTGCGATTTGCGCAGGTACCGGCTCGTAATGGTCAAACTGCAATGTGAATACGGAACGTCCCTGTGTTTTCGAACGCAGTGCAGTGGCATATCCGAATGTCTCAGCCAACGGAACCAGTGCGTTGATCACCCGGACGCCGGGACGGGGCGCCTCAACGGTCAGGATTTTTCCCCGGCGCGCGTTCAGATCACCGATCACCTCTCCAAGGTAATCGTCCGGCGTGATGATCTCCAGGCGCATAATGGGTTCCAGCAGCACCGGTTGTGCACGCTGAACGGCGTCTTTCACCGCCATGGATCCTGCGATTTTAAACGCGATCTCACTGGAATCCACCTCGTGGTAGGAACCGTCAAACAGGACCACCTTCACGTCCACCACGGGGTATCCACCGAGCGGCCCTTCCTGCAGGGCCTCTTCCACCCCGGCCCTGACCGCCGGAATGAACTCCTTCGGAATGACGCCGCCTTTGATCTCATCGATGAAGACGAACCCCCCGCCCGGAGGGAGTGGCTCCACCCGCAACCAGCAGTGACCGTACTGGCCGCGTCCGCCGGTCTGTTTGATGTATTTGCCTTCCGCAGTCGCCGACACCGTGATCGTTTCCTTATACGCCACCATCGGTCGCCCGAGGTTCACCCGTACGCCGAACTCCCGCTGCAGACGATCCACGATGATCTCCAGGTGCAGTTCGCCCATACCGGCCAGCAACGTCTGTCCCGTTTCCGGATGGACCCGCAACCGCAGACTCGGGTCTTCAACGAGGAGTTTTTGCAGCGCCGGTCCGAGTCGTTCCTGATCCTCGCGCGTCTTGGGTTCCACTGCGGCGACCAGTACGGGTTCCGGAAACTCGATGGCCTCCAGAAGGATCGGCTGTTGCGGAGCGCAGAGAGTATCACCGGTCGTGACGGTTTTCAGACCGACCGCCGCACAGATGTCCCCCGCATATGCCTCCGTGATCTCCTCCCGCTTGTTCGCGTGCATCCGCACAAGACGGCCGATCCGTTCGTTCTTTCGTTTCGTGGAGTTGTACACGACATCGCCGTTTTTGATCGATCCGGAATAAATGCGAATATACGATAAGTGCCCGATATAGGGATCGGTCATCAGTTTGAACACCAGACCGCAGAACGGTTCATGTTCGTCCGGTTTGCGATACACTTCGATATGTGTTTCCGGGTCGATACCTTTGATGGGTGGCAGGTCGAGTGGCGAGGGCAAATAGTGAATGACCGCGTCCAGCAGGGGTTGTACACCCTTGTTTTTAAAGGCCGACCCGCAGAGTACCGGCACGGCGTTCAACTGCAGTGTCGCCGCCCGTAACGCGTGGTACAGCTCCTCCGGTGTGGGCCACTCTCCGGCGAGGTATTTTTCCATGATGTGGTCGTCGATCTCGGCAAGTTTTTCAAACATGTTCTCGCGCCACTGCGCGACTTTTTCCGCGTATTCTTCCGGAATGGGATGCTCTTCGTATTCGGCTCCCAGGGTTTCGTCTTTATACACGTAGGCTTTCTCTTCGATCAGATCGATGACCCCCACGAACCGGTCTTCGGCGCCCAGGGGGTACTGTACCGGAATCGGCACCCCTCCCAGCCGGTCGATAATGGTCTGCACCGCATGTTCAAAATCGGCCCCGACCCGGTCCATCTTGTTGATAAACACGATCCGGGGCACGCGATATTTGTCCGCCTGTCGCCAGACGGTTTCCGTCTGCGGCTGTACCCCTTCGACGGCCGTGATGACCACGATGGCACCGTCCAGCACGCGCAACGACCGTTCGACTTCGATGGTAAAATCGACGTGTCCGGGGGTATCGATAATGTTGATCCGATAGCCCTTCCAGAAACACGTGGTCGCCGCCGCCGTAATCGTAATACCGCGTTCTTTTTCCTGTTCCATCCAGTCCATCGTCGCGGTGCCTTCGTCCACCTCGCCGATCCGGTGTGTGACACCGGTATAGTACAGAATCCGCTCCGTGGTCGTCGTCTTGCCGGCGTCGATATGGGCCATAATGCCGATGTTCCGCAACCGTTCCAGTGGGATCTGGCGTGGCATGGTGTGCATCTCCTCCGGTCACCAGCGAAAGTGAGCGAACGCGCGGTTCGCTTCAGCCATCCGATGCGTGTCGTCCCGTTTTTTGATCGCGGCGCCCCGATTTTCCGCCGCTTCGATCAGTTCCGCGGCCAGTCGTTCCTGCATGCACTTTTCATTCCGGTTGCGTGCGGCTTCCAGAATCCAGCGCATACTCAGGGAGATCGAACGGTGTTCCGGAACTTCCACGGGAATCTGATAGGTCGCTCCGCCGATGCGGCGAGAACGGACCTCCATGTGGGGTCGACAGTTTTCCACAGCACGATGAAAGACCTTCAGGGGGTCCTCCCCCGTTTTTTCACGAATGATGTCCATTGCCTCGTAAAAGATCTTTTCCGCTTTGGATTTTTTCCCCTTCCGCATAATGTGATTGATAAATTTCATGACCAGCGTACTGTGATAGACCGGGTCGGGCAACACTTCGCGACGTTCAACCGGTCCCTTCCGCGGCATACCCTGTTCTCCCTCCGATGAATTCCGAATCCCATCGGATATACGGATGTTTTTCTGGACACGTTTTCGGTGTCGATCGACCGCTCGTATCGTGGGTGAATGCACATATCACGCGGTAGGACTCGACCGTGTGACGCAATCGGGCCGACGGCTACTGCTTCGGCCGCTTTGTCCCATACTTTGAGCGGGACTTCCGACGGTTTTCCACGCCCGCGGCGTCCAGGACACCGCGAACGATATGATACCGCACGCCCGGCAAATCTTTCACACGTCCACCGCGCACGAGAACTTTAGAGTGTTCCTGTAAATTATGACCGATACCCGGGATATACGCCGTCACTTCAATACCGTTGGACAGTTTCACACGCGCGACCTTACGCAGTGCAGAATTCGGCTTTTTCGGCGTGGTCACAAACACGCGCGTACATACCCCGGCTTTAAAGGGATTCCCCTGTAAAGCCGGGCTTTTCGACTTCTTTTGAATCTTTTTCCGCCCTTTACGTACCAGCTGGTTGATCGTCGGCATGATATGCTATCTCACCGCATACGAATTCCGTACGAGCGATATCCGCAATTTAAATCAAACGGTTCCCCCTGTCAAGCGCACAATGGATCCGTTTTCACGCGTTGCTGCATGTACCGCAACACACCGTGGTAGCGTCGAAACGGCGGTGCGCATCGCACCGCATTGCTGCAGATATTATATTCCGCCGTTCTGAAGCCGTCAACAGCACTGATCTTGGGATCCTGAGATCGGGACAGGCCATGGGACACCGTGGGTCCCCATTCGGTCATGCGCTATCCCAACCCATGAGATGCCCCGTCCCCTGTCTTCCGTCTCCCGTCCCGGATACCTGACACCTGATGCCCGACACCCGGGACCTGAGACCGGTGGACGCCGGGTGTCCGGTCCCTGGTGTCAGGTATCAGGTGTCAGGTGTCCGGTCCCGGGTGCCCGGTGTCCGGTGGCAGCGCATCCTGGATGGCGGGATATCGTGGGGTCCATCGGGACACGCCGTGTCCCATTGCCTGTCCCGATCTCAGAACGGGTCCCCATTGCGGCGTCCGGCGTTTCCGGATACAGTAGGATGGAACAACCGACCCGCGGGTGCATCAGGATGTTACAACTTGAACTGGGTGCCTATGCGGAACCGGTGATGCAGCGGTTGGACCGGTGGTGTTCGGACCGATGGGGGCAGCGGCTCTGGCAGAAGGATCCGACGTTATGGGGACCGGCGGGCCAACCGGAAATCGTCGACCGTCTGGGGTGGCTCGATCTGCCGGCGGTCATGCCGGAACAGATCGAAGCCTTCGAAGCGTTTGCAAGTGAGGTCCAGGGTGCCGGGATCCATACCGTGGTGTTACTCGGTATGGGCGGATCGAGTCTTGCCGCGGAGGTATTCGCGCGCACATTGGCATCGGTTCGTCAGGGACTGGATCTATACGTACTGGACACGACGCATCCGGATACCATCGCGTCCGTAGCGGACGGACTGGATCCGGGAGGTACGCTGTTTCTTGTGGCCAGCAAGTCCGGAACGACGGCGGAGACAATGGCGCTGTTCCGATTTTTCTGGCACTGGGTCAACGATGCGGGCATCGATCCGGGCACGCGTTTTGTCGCGATCACCGATCCGGGCACACCGCTGGACCACCTTGCGCAGCAGCGTGCATTCCGCGCCGTATTTCACGCACCCCCGGACGTGGGCGGACGCTTTTCCGCGCTATCCGTCTTTGGACTGCTCCCGGCAGCACTCGCGGGTGTGGACATTTCCGTGCTGCTGGCGACGGCGTTGCAGGCGGCGCGGGAGTGCGGTCCGGACATCGATCCGCGGGACAACCCCGGATTGCGTCTGGGCGCGGCACTGGGTGAACTCGCGCTGCGCGGGCGGGATAAGGTGACGCTCCGGGCGGACCCACCGATTGCGTCATTTCCTCTGTGGCTGGAACAACTGATTGCGGAGAGTACGGGAAAGTCCGGCAGGGGATGCATTCCGGTCGTGAACGAACCGGACGGATTCCCGGGAGCCGACGGAGAGGACCGCGTATGGGTGGTCATGCAGGTGCACGGAATGCACGATCCCGGACTGGAGCGCGGCGTTATCGAACGGATCGGTCGGGGACAACCGGTGATCCGGATGGAACTCCCCGGACTGGACGCCATCGGGTATGCGATGTTTCTCTGGGAAGTGGCCATCGTGGCCGCCGGATCGGTACTCGAGGTCCATCCGTTGAACCAGCCGGATGTGCAACTGGCCAAGGACCTGACCCGCGCCGTTCTGAGCGGTCAACTCGATATGCGGGCCGTACACGCGGCGACCGTGTCCGTGCATGACCGCGATCGGTTGCAGAAGGCGTGGACGGAATGGCAGGCTCAAATCCGTCCCGGCGATTATATTGCGCTGCAAGCGTTCCTGGCCCCGTCTCCAGACGTTGATCAGCGCATTCAGGCGTTGCGGAAGGCCCTGCAGGATCGTCACGGCGTGGCCACCACCGCCGGATACGGTCCACGGTTTCTTCATTCTACCGGGCAGTTACACAAAGGGGGACCGAATATCGGCGTATTCCTGCAACTGGTGGATACGCCGCGCCGTGATCTGCCGATACCGGAAGAAACATACACGTTCGGGGACCTGATCCACGCCCAGGCGGCGGGAGATTTTGCCGCGTTGCGGAATCGCGGTCGTCGCGTCCTGCGTGTTCACCTCGGAGAAGACCCCTGTGCGGGGCTGGACCTGCTGGGGACGCTGTGACCGATACCACCGGCCGTCGGGGCGTCGGACACGTCAGTGTGAACAGAACGGCCACATGCGGGTCATTGCAATACGTGCAGGAACAGGTCCAGACACAGGTAGATGTCCTGCTGCACATGCACTTCCAGATGCCAGCGAGGGCGGTGGACCATCTGGGGATAGATGGGAATCTGGACGTTCAGTCGGCGCACAGTCCAGCCGGTCCCGTGACATAACGGACAGTGGGGACTGGCCCAGAACCCGTCACCGCAGAATCGGCAGGGGAGTTCCACATCCACCGACCAGTGGACACGGGTTCCGGTGATGGCTTCGTGCGGCTGCAGGTAGACGTCCAGTCCACCCCCGTAAATGCCGCTCTGCTGGCGATGTTCCGGGAGAATCTGCAGCCGTCCGAAATGGAATACCGTATCCGTACGCGCCGTAGCCGTAAAGTGGGTTCCGGCGCTCATCCGGGCACGACGTTTCTGCGCGTCATACACGGCACGTTTGACCGGATCGCGTAAGACTTCATACGCTTCCTGCACTTCCTGAAAGGCACGCGTGGCTTCTGGACCCGCGCGGTCCGGATGCAGTTCTTTCACACGGCGGCGATACGCCCGTTTGATCACCTCCGTATCGGCGTCCTCCGGTACACCGAGGATCCGGTAATAGTCTTTTACTGCGTCAGCACTCTGGTGTCGACCCATGATACGTACATCCGGGAGAAAGGGGGATTATCCGGAAACCACGGACGGTGCCGATTGCGACATCGTCCGGGCATGGAGATATGCCTGTGCGATCTGCACCGCCAGTCGGCGGATGCGCTGGATGAATCGCGCCCGCTCGGTCACACCGATAGCGCCCCGCGCATCCAGAATGTTAAAAATATGCGAACATTTCAGACAGTAATCGTATGCGACAAGCCAGAGTCCGTGTTCGAGCGCCCGGTACCCCTCCTGTTCAAATCCCTCGAACCAGCGGAAATGCTGGTCAGTATCCGCAAGTTCAAATGCGTATTTGGACCACTGATACTCTTCCTGCCAGCGAATGTCGCGATATGTCACGTTCGGTGCCCAGGGAACGTGATAGACGTTGTCCTCCGCATTGAGCAGGGCGGCGATCCGTTCCAGCCCATACGTGATTTCCACCGGAATGACTTCCAGATCCTGACCACCGGCCTGCTGGAAATAGGTAAACTGGGTGATTTCCAGACCGTCGCACAGCACCTGCCAGCCGATACCCCAGGCACCCAGCGTCGGGGCTTCCCAGTCGTCTTCTTCAAAACGGATGTCGTGGCGCATGATATCGAGTCCGAGCGCGGTCAGGCTGTCCAGATAGAGGTCCTGCACATTGGCCGGCGCCGGTTTCAGAATGACCTGGAACTGGAAGTGTTTGAAGAGTCGGTTCGGGTTTTCACCGTAGCGACCGTCGGCCGGTCGTCGGGAGGGTTGCACGTAGGCGACGGACCAGGGATCCGGTCCCAGAACCCGAAAGAACGTCTCGGGGTGCATGGTCCCTGCACCGACTTCCAGATCGTACGGTTCGTGAATGATGCACCCATGTTGCGCCCAGAACGTTTCCAGCCGAAACACGATCTCTTGCAGTGTGATCATCTTGACCCCGTTCCGACGTGATATCCGCCCGCTGCACGTCCCGGTCAGATATTATTATGGTTCAGATGTGCGGATATGCGCAACCGCGCGTCTCCGGGAGCGGAACGGGGAATGGGACAGGGAGTGCGCCGGTCCCGTGCAATCGGATGCCATGTGATTTCGGAACAGCGGCGGGGCGTTGCGCAAAGTTCTGCAGCAATTTGCAAAAGTATCGGGAGTTCCGTACGATGAAAAGAGTTCCTGGAGGCAGCATCATGATGAAATACCGGGTTCGGGATCTGCTCGCCCGTCGCTCGGGAGGCAATGTGGCCTATTTCGTGCGTGAACACTGGACGGTGCAAGAGGCTGCGCGGTACATGAGTGAGCGGGATATCGGTGCGGTGACCGTTCTTGACGCGCAGGATCAGGTCGTGGGTGTATTCAGCGAGCGTGATCTGCTGAAACGGGTCATTGCACCTGGCAAGGATCCCCGTGTGTTGAAGGTCCGCGATGTGATGACACGCGAGGTCGTGACGGCCGATCCGGACGAGACGCTGGATGCCTGCATCGAGAAGATGAAAGCCTTCCGCTGTCGGCACCTGCCGATTGTCGATGCCGGTGCGTTCCGTGGGATGATCTCGATGCGCGATCTGATGGAATGGATCGTTCAGGATCAGGAAGACGAACTGCGATTTATGCGGTCGTATATCACCCATGTTCCACCGGAGCATGAGTCGATCCCATGAGCGAGTATCCATCGGCCGGGTCCGAACGCCGGTGGCGATGGCCCACGCGTGCGATCCATGCCGGACAGCCCGCCGACGAACGGACCGGCGCGGTCACACCGCCGCTGTATCTGACTTCGACTTTTCGTCAAAGGGGGTTACGCGCGCCGGGTCCGTATGAATATGCCCGCGTGCAAAACCCGACCCGTGAAATGTGCGAGCACAATCTGGCGATCCTGGAGGGGGGACAGTACGCCTGCGCATTTGCCTCCGGGATGGCTGCTCTGACCGCCCTGGCGATGACATTTCAACCCGGTGACCACTGTCTTGTGGCCCTCAACGTGTATGGGGGAACGTATCGGCTTTTCCACCGGGTTTTACGCGACTGGGGCCTGGATGTGGAGTTTTTCTATCCGGTACACCCGGAGGTTCTGCAGGCGCGGGTCCGTCCCGAACGCACGCGGATGATCCTCATCGAGACACCGAGCAATCCGCTACTCGAGATCGCGGACATTGCCGCTTTTGCGCAACTCGCCGAGGCATCCGGGTCGTGGCTCGTCGTGGATAACACGTTCATGTCACCGTATTTACAGCGTCCGCTGGAACACGGCGCACATATCGTTGTTCACAGTACGACCAAATACATTAACGGCCATAGTGACAGCCTGGGCGGCGTCGTGATCCTGGGTGCACGGTCTCCGGACCCCCGGACGTCTGTGGACAGTCTGCACGATCGGTTGCGATTTGTGCAGAAGAGTACCGGTGGTGTACTCAGCCCCTTTGAAGCATGGTTGATCCTCCGTGGTGTGAAGACGTTACACGTGCGCATGGACCGCCACTGCGCCAATGCCCGGGAAGTGGCGTGCTTTTTACGCGATCACCCCGCCGTGGAACGGGTATACTTCCCGGACTTTCCCGACCATCCGGGTGCGGACATCCATACCCGTCAGGCGGCGGGACCGGGCGGTGTCGTGACGTTTGCCGTCCGTACGGGGGTCGATCTGGACCGGTTTTTCCGCGCTTTACGTATATGCACTTTTGGCGAGAGCCTGGGTGGTGTGGAGACCCTGATCAGTCATCCCGCAACCATGACCCACGGTACCCTGCCGGCCGAGGTGCGCCAGCGGCTGGGGATCCACGATCGGCTGGTTCGGATTTCTGTCGGTATTGAAGACGTGAACGACATTCTGGACGACCTCCGACAGGCGCTGGCACAGGCGAGCGTGTCCGGTCGTTGAGAGATTCCATACGCTACCCGCTGTCCATCCTCTTCGGGGTGCGTTACAATATACCGACATTTTCCGTCATGGCTGTGGAGGTGGCATCATGCAATGGGATTTTGACAAGATCACGCCCCCATCCGAAGGAGAAGTCATTCAAGTTCGGGACGGCCGGGTGATCCCCCCCCGCCGTCCGATCATTCCGTTCATTGAAGGGGATGGTATAGGCCCGGACATCATGCGAGCCGCACGGCTGGTGTGGGATGCGGCGGTGGATCTGACCTATCGGGGGGCACGGTCGATCGTCTGGCTGGAGATTTTCGCCGGAGAGAAGGCGGTCCAGAGTTATGGTGAACTGCTGCCA
>CAZIRO010000040.1:9994-18330 GCA_964541595.1 uncultured Acidobacteriota bacterium | reverse complement strand
CGGTTCCGGCTATCATACAAATATCTACATCGCCCGTTCTATCCTTGCAATGTGCCTTTTTTGCAACAGAACATTTCATTTCTATAAGGATCCTTTCGCGGTGCCAGATTTCATCCCCCGGTCACTGACGACATCGACTCTGCAGCCGAGCAATGCTTCAAGTTCCAACAGCAGGTCAGCATGATCGAGCAAACTTCGTCCAGGTTCAAACGACACGATCAGATCGATGTCGCTAGTCTCATCCACCTCCCCCCGGGCGACGGAGCCAAAGACCCGAACATTGCGCGCGCCGTCAAAACGACCGCTTTCGACGACCATGAAGTTGTAACGCTTAAAAAGGCTGGATGTGGTCCCGTCTATCCAGCGTTCGAAGAGCAATTCGGAGATCCCATCCTGGAGGGGGTGTACCAGACGGCCGTCCAGGATGCGCTGACACCTGACACCCGGAACCCGGGACCGGAGACCGGTGGCCACCGGCACACCGGTGGATCCGGTGGTGCGCATGTCCCATGGCCTGTCCCGATCCCAAAATGTCTTCGTTTTGCACGGCACGGTCGTTGCGGGTATGATCGAAAAGCCTTTCGAAAGTTTCCTGAACCCCTGGACACAGCACCATGGAGCCCACCATGAACCGGCAGATCGTCTGTGTACTGGGTATGCACCGCAGCGGGACTTCCGCGGTTGCCGGTATTCTCCACCATCTGGGGGTGTACCTGGGACCCGAAGACCGCCTTCTGGAACCCACGGAGGACAATCCGCGGGGATACTGGGAACTGCAGGACATCATGGAACTGAACGATGCGATCCTTGAACGACTCGGTGGAAACTGGCACGAACCGCCATTTTTTCCACCGGGATGGGCAGCCGCACCGGAACTGGCGGACCTGCGCCAACAGGCCCACGCGATACTGCAAACGTACTTTGCGACGGCGGATCTCTGGGGATGGAAAGATCCCCGCACGTGTTTGCTCTTGCCGTTCTGGCAGTCCGTGCTGGCCGATTGGGGAGAGATCCGATACGTGATATGCGTGCGCAATCCGGTCGATGTGGCGCGTTCTCTGGCCCGTCGGGACGGGTTTTCACCGGAAAAAAGCGGTCAGTTATGGCTGACCTATATGGCGGATGCGCTGCGGTATACGGCGGGCCGCACGCGATACACGCTCTTTTACGAGGACCTGATAACCCACGGTCTTGAAGCGGTCCGGCGGCTGGCGGCGTTCCTGGGACGCGATGCAGCGTTGCAGGAAGACAGTGTCCGGAAGAAGATCGAAACATTTCTGGATCCGGGACTGCATCATCACCGCACTGCCCTGGCCGACGTGGCGAATGCCCGGGATATTCCCTTTCCGGCGCGGGCGCTATTCCTGGCACTGCGGGCACGGGCGGCCCAGGAGGAAGATGCGATTCAGGAAGCCATCCTGTATGACATTATCGAGGTACTGGAACCACGCCTGCCGTCCCGAGACAAGATGACCGGTGCTTCCCTGCTCTTTCGAATGATTTCCGAACTTCAAGCGGCAGAAAACGAACGAAGAGAACTGATCCGCCACATTCACCGCCTGCAGGCGCAGATTGAGAACGCCCAGGCGATCATCACCTCGCTGCTCGAATCCCGCAGCTGGCGCATCACCGCACCGCTTCGGCACATTGCCGAGTTCCTGCGACGAATCCGTCGGCGGGCTCCGGAAGTATCGGAACCCGGTACGAACGGCGGTCCATACGCGCGATGGGTCCGATTGTACGACACGCTGACCGAGACCGATCGCACCCAGATCCGTGCACACATTGATCGGCTCCCGCAACGACCGAAATTTTCCGTACTCATGCCGTTGCAGGATACTTCGGAATCGTGCCTGCGACAGGCTATCGAGTCGGTGTGTCAACAGATCTATCCGGACTGGGAACTGTGGGTCATCGGCAGCAACCCTGGGAATTCTCCTGTGCATTCGGTACTGCAGGCCTATCAGACGGAATATGCGCAGATCCATACGTGGCTCACACCGCCATCCGAAAATCTGGCCGACACCCTGAACCGCGTTCTGGATCGGGTGACCGGTACGTGGATCACCCTGCTCGATCCGAAGGACGTTCTCCCGCCGCATGCGCTATATATGGCCGCTGTGGAAATCAACCGGCATCCCGATGCCGAACTCCTGTATTCGGATGAGGACCGTATCGATGACCGGGGCGTCCGTTCGGATCCGGATTTCAAACCCGATCTCGATCCGGACCTGATGCACGGTCAGAACATGATCGGCCGACTTGTCGTGTACCGTACCGACCGGATGCGATCGGTCGGCGGATTTCGTCGCACATGTGAAGGCGCACTGGAGTGGGACTTGAACCTTCGGATTCTGGAACAGACCACTCCGGACCGGGTACGGCACATTCCCCACGTGCTGTACCATCGGCGAACACGCCCGGATCTGTCCCCTGACAGTACGGAGACACTCAACATGCGTACCGCACAGTACAGGGCCCTGTGTGACCACTTCGACCGTACGGGCCTGTCGGTAAAAATCATACCGGTACGGGGGTTCTTTTGGCGCGTCCGGTATCCGCTTCCGTATCCCGCACCGTTAACCAGTATCGTGATCCCCACGCGTAACCGTCGCGATCTCCTGCAACCCTGTCTGGAGAGCATCCTGCAGCGATCGACGTATGCAAACTACGAGATCATTGTGGTCGATAACGGTTCGGACGATCCGGATACGCAAGCGTATCTGCGGGAGATCGCGCGGAACCCGCGCATCCGCGTCCTTCCCTATCCCCATCCGTTCAATTACGCCGCCATCAACAATTTTGCCGTGATGCACGCGCGCGGAGATGTGATCTGTTTCCTCAATAACGATATGGAAGTCATTACACCCGACTGGCTGGAAGAACTCGTCAGCCACGCCCTGCGTCCCGAAGTCGGCGCGGTGGGCGCCATGCTGTACTATCCGGACAACACGATCCAGCACGCCGGCGTCATATTGGGACTCGGTGGCGTCGCCGGCCACATTTATCATCACCATCCGCGGGGCTGGCCGGGTATGCGGTGCAGAAACTGGCTGACGCGGAATTTTTCGGCGGTGACCGGTGCGTGTCTGGTTATGCGTCGGGATGTGTTCCTCGAGGTCGGGGGATTCGATGAACGGTGGGCCGTCGCGTTAAACGATGTGGATCTCTGTCTGCGGATCCGGGCCAGGGGGTATCGGATCATCTGGACGCCTTTTGCGGAACTGTACCACCACGGTGGCGCGAGTCGCGGTGCCGAATCGATCGACAATCCACGGTTGCAAAAAGAGATCGCGATGCTCAAGGAACGGTGGGGACACATACTCTATACCGATCCCGCGCACAATCCCAACCTCTCACTGCAACAACCGTGGGACGCCCTGGCGTTTCCACCGCGCGTGGGCAAACCCTGGCGCGATCCGGCACCCGACGGATCGTCCTGACGGTACGGTATTTCCACATTACCAGGAGATGGGATATCGCGGGGTCCATTGGGACACACCGTGTCCCATGGCCTGTCCCGATCCCAGGAGAATATACACGTGACTGTGGACATCCACATGGTATAATACGTCTTACCGTCTACACACCATACAGAAACATCCATCCAAGGGGGAAGCATGCGCCGGATTGCAGGAACACTGTGGAGTATCCTCATGCTGGCGGCCATCCACGGGATGGCACAGGAATTTCCACGTGTCAGTCCGAAAGCGTCCGTATCGCAGGTCGTCGGCCTGACAACGATCACCATCACGTACAGCCGTCCTGGCGTGAAAGGGCGCGTCATCTGGGGCGAACTCGTTCCCTATGAAAAAGTATGGCGCACCGGCGCCAATGAGGCGACCACATTCGAGGTCAGTGACGCCGTCCGGATCAATGGACATCCGCTGCCGGCCGGGAAATACGCACTGTTCACCATTCCGCGTCCCGACCGGTGGACGATCATTTTCAATACAAAATGGAACCAGTGGGGTGCATTCGATTACAATCCGGACGAAGACGCACTGCGGATCGATGTCCGTCCAGAACGGACCGATCAGCACCGCGAATGGATGATGTTCTCATTTGAGAATCTGACGCCGACTTCGGCCGATGTCGTCCTGCACTGGGAGAAACTGCGTGTGAAGTTTACCGTTACGGTGGACGTCGTTCCGAAAGTGATCGGCTACTGTCGCAAAACGCTGGCACACCGCAAACCGGACGACTGGCGGACCCCCCTGCGGTGTGCGGATTTCTGCATGAACCATAAGGCACATCTGGAAGAGGCACTCCGCTGGATCGATGACTCGATCGCCGTCCAGGAGAACTATTTCAACTTACGTGTGAAGGCATATCTGCTCGCATACCTGGGACGACTGGCAGAAGCGATTGCCGTTGGGCAACGTGCGGTACAACTCGGTCGGGAACGGGGTCTGGAGACCAACGATCTGGAACAGCGTCTGCGCCAGTGGCAAAAACAGGCGCAATAACGTCCGGCGTCACGCATGCATACCGTCGACTGGGTCGTCCTCATTGGCACACTCGTTGCCGGCGTCCTTTACGGCGTCTGGAAGAGTCGTGGAATTCGCAGCGTGCGCGGGTTTTTGCTCGCGGACCGTACCATGCGGTGGCCCGCGATCGCGCTCTCCATTATGGCCACGCAGGCGAGTGCCATCACGTTCCTCTCCACGCCCGGACAGGCCTACGCCGATGGTATGCGGTTCGTACA
The DNA here is from genome assembly GCA_964541595.1 of uncultured Acidobacteriota bacterium. GTDB lineage: Bacteria > Acidobacteriota > HRBIN11 > HRBIN11 > HRBIN11 > CAZIRO01. Next base: position 13,622 of record CAZIRO010000040.1, on the reverse strand, counting down.
GTACTACCTGGGACTGCCGATCGCGATGGTCGTCCTGTGTATCGTGGCCGTGCCGCTCTATCACCGGGCGAACGTATTCACAGCGTATGAGTTCCTGGAACGCCGCCTGGGTGTACATACGCGCCTTCTGACAGCGGGATTGTTTCTCATCCAGCGGGGACTCGCCGCCGGGCTCACGATCTACGCGCCCGCCATCATCCTGTCCGTACTCCTCGGCTGGGATATGCGCGTGACTGTGCTCGTGATCGGGATCACGGTCACGCTGTATACCGCATTCGGGGGTACGCAGACCGTCCAGTGGACCCACCTGCAACAGATGCTCATTATCTTTGCCGGACTCGTCGGTGCACTTCTGGCCATTATTCTGCATCTGCCGGATGACGTTTCGTTTCTGGACGCCGCCCGCGTGGCCGGCAAACTCGGGCGGCTGAACGCTATCGTGTTGCGGTTCGACTGGACGGATCGGTACACCCTGTGGTCCGGCCTCATCGGGGGAATGTTCCTCGCATTGTCGTATTTCGGTACCGACCAGTCCCAGGTGCAGCGCTACCTCACCGGCAGGTCCGTCACCCAGAGCCGACTCGGGTTGCTGTTCAACGGGCTTGTGAAAGTGCCCATGCAGTTTTTTATCCTCTTTCTGGGCGCCATGGTGTTTGCCTTCTATCAGTTCGTCCCACCCCCCGTATTTTTCAATCCTGTAGAAATTCAAAAACTCCGGAACGGTCCATACGCGGCAGAGTTCCGGCAACTGGAAACCCGGTTTGACACCGTCTGGAAGATGCACAGTCACCGTGCACGCGCGCTTGTAGCCGCATTCCGTGCCGGAGACCCGCAGCGGATCGTATCGGCCACCCATGCGTTACGTGCTTCGTTTCAGCGGGTGCAGGCCGTGCGGGCGGAAATCCTGCGGTTGATGGAACGCAACAATCCGCGCGCAGACACGAACGATGTCAATTATGTATTTCTCACATTCGTCATTCACTATTTGCCGCCGGGTGTGGTCGGACTGATCCTCGCCATGGTACTCGCCGCGGCGATGTCCTCCACGGCGTCCGAATTGAATGCCCTCGCGTCCACCACCGTAGTGGACGTGTACCGCCGGCTCGTGCACTCCGCGAATACGGACGTGCATCTCGTATGGGTATCCCGCATCGCCACGATCGCCTGGGGCGCGCTGGCCATCACGTTTGCCCTGTATGCCCGGCATCTGGGGTCGCTCGTGGAAGCCATCAACATCCTGGGGTCGCTGTTCTACGGCACCATCCTGGGCATCTTCCTGGTCGCGTTTCGCATGCCCCGGGTCGGCGGCGGGGCCACGATCGTTGCAGCGATCCTGGCGGAAGCGGTCGTATTTTATTTCTACCTGTTTACGGACATCTCCTGGCTGTGGTACAACGCGATCGGTTGTCTCGTGGTCGTTCTGGTCGCACCATTGCTGCGGATGCTCAAAAGGAAGTGACGAGCGGAAAAAGTGACGCAGGGTGACACCCTGGATGGATATCCCCGCCACTTCTCCCGCGTCACTTTTCTCTCGTCACTCCTCTTCCCGTTACTTCCCGAACACACGCGTGAACAGGTAAAACACCCCGATCCAGAACAGCAAACTGGCGATCACCAGCACGTACCAGGCCGTCCATGAACCGAACAACGGCGGATCCTCTCTGTGTACCCGCGGGGATTGTTCAGCAGGCGCGTCGCGTTTGAACGGAGACGAACGGTGCATCTTATCCACCTCCCCCCTACCGACCGGCGGAGATCAGATTCACAAACAGCCGTAGCGCTCCCGGCACACCGGCAGGCAACTGACGGAACCACGCGTATGCCGTGTAGATAAAGACACCCTTTCCGTATCGCGTATACAGCAATCCACCGGCACGCGGGGGTTCGCCCGGATCCGCGCAGGCGAGTATCGGCGTGTACCGGGGGTCCCACGTGTCCGCGAAATACAACCCCCGTTCCTGTATCCATCCGGCAAAATCTTCCTCGGTAATGCGATTCGGGTGGTGCAGTAGCGGATGGTCCGGTACAAGGAAAGTCATCGGCGCCGTCTCGTCGGTCACCCGCACGCGCGAGATCCGAAACGGATACGGCCCGATCTGCCGGATCAACAGATTGTGCGTGGTACTGTACTGCACGATCAGCGTGCCGCCGTTGCGCACGAACGCCATCAGGCGGGTGTGGTAGTGTTTTAACGCGGGTCGCGTATTGAACGCGCGGATTCCCGTGATGATCACGTCCCAGCGAGAGAGGTCCGCATGCGCGAGGTCCGTGTCGGAAAGCAGGGTCACCGTGTAACCGATCTGGCGGAGGATCTGCGGAATATCGTCACCGGAACCCATAACATACGCAATACGTTCATTCCCCCGTCGCAATTGTACCCGTACCAGTCGCACCCGCGCCGGCGGAAACAGCAACTGCATGGAAATATGCGGATAATCGATCACCTGCCGGTCATGGGACCAGAACCTGCCGTCCACCGTAGCCACCAGCCGGATTTCCCCGACGGTGGGGCGTTCCGGCGGTCGGATGGGGAACCGCAGGAGGATGGTATCCCGTTCGGGGGACAGCCGAAACTCCATCGATTCGGATGCCTCGACGGTCCACCCTGCCGGAAGACGCAGATGCAACGTGCCCGTACGCGGGGGACGCACACTGCGCACCTCGACGGTCAGCACGCGCGGGCTACCGTCCGGGAATATCATGACCCCGCGATCCGGATGCAGGACCACCGGAGGCACGATCAGCACCCTGCGGTACAATTCACCCCGCACAGGATCCACCCACCGATAGACCACCGGGACGTGAAACGGGATCACCGTACCGTGCCCGATACGCAACCAGATGATGGCCTGCAACGGCGGTGGGTCGACCGCACGGCCGATGCAGTACCCATCCGAAACGCGGTAATACCCGGGCGCGGGCGGCTGTCGCAACCAGCACGGGTGGGACACCGGCAGATCGTTCGGAACGCGTACGGTCACCGTACGGTCCGTCGGTATGCGCGGTTCCAGCGTGGAACGCACGGCAATACGATGCAACAGCCGTGTATCCGCTGCCGTGGCCCGGATCTCCAGGCGCACCCATTCGATCTCAACTGGTGCGTAATGTATCACACGCACGCGCACGGCGAGTTCCTCACCAGGAACGGCTGCCCACGTGTCCGCAACGGCTTCCAGCCAGAGTCCTATGGTGCCCCCGAGGACCCACCGCAGTTCGTCGGCTTTGATCGTGACCCACGGGTCTGCCGATTTCAGATGCTGCATTGCCCGCCAGGCTGCAACCAGATCGGGGACGACCTCCCAGGGGTGTTCCATATCGAACGCCCGGATCGCACGGCGGAGCAGCGCCCCGATCGGAGCACCACCGGGCACGCGTCGCCACGTCGTGTCGATCCCCTCGAAGGGGTCCGATTCGGCCGGTGGACCAGCGATCGAAACAAGATATTCTGACCACGGTTCACGCCGGGCAGCCACGCCGAACCCCTGGCTTTTATGCATGCTGCGCGCGGTCGCGGCGATCTCCGGGAACGTCTGTCCGAGCAGCGGTTGATACATGTGGAGGTTCAGCACCAGCGCCGGTCGTGAAGTACGCTGCGCCCGGCGCCAGCGATTCCAGAACAGCCGCCGGG
>CAZIRO010000040.1:0-9984 GCA_964541595.1 uncultured Acidobacteriota bacterium | reverse complement strand
ACGGTGCGATGATCCGAAAACCGGGACGGATCGCCCGCAGCCTCAAACGCACGGTCCGCCAGAATGGCGGACGCCGTATGATGCCCATGGCCGCCCTGCCCGTCTTCCGGAAAACGCGTGATCACCACATCCGGACGGAACCGCCGGAATACCCGGACCACGTCCGCCAGGATCCGGTCGGCCCCCCAGAACCGCAGGGTTTCTTCCGGCGATTTGGAGTACCCGAAATCACGTGCCCGTGTGAAATACTGCTCCGCGCCGTCCAGTCGGCGTGCGGCGAGCAATTCATGCGTACGCAATACAGCGAGTGTTTCACCCTTTTCGGTGCCCAGGAGGTTCTGTCCCCCGGCGCCACGTGTCATGGAGAGGTACGCCGTGCGAAACAGTCGTCCCCGTGCGAAATAAGCGAGCAGTGCCGTATTTTCATCATCCGGATGTGCGCCCACGTACAGGACGCTGCCGAGCACGGTGAGTTTCCGCAATGCAAGGTACAGTTCATGTGCAGGCAGCGGACCGAACGGGCGATCCCCCGAGATCCAAAGCGGTCCACCCAGAACGGTGGCACAGAGGCCCCACATCCACACGGCGATCATATACCGGCGCATACCCGACTCCACCGTACATCCGCAGGGTGTGGTGAACATGCATTCTGGTGGAATCCGACCGGAGGTGCAATAAGGAGCCCAGGGGTTAGGTGTCAGGGGTCAGGTCCCCGGTGTCAGGTGTCGGGTCTTAGGGGTTGGGAGTCGGGTATTGGCGAAAGTGGCCACGGCAACGGCGGCACCCATGCCATAACCGGGCGACCTGCATCGCTCGTTCCTACGGTATCCCGGAGTCGGGGTGACACCATGCGGCGTGCATGCGTTCGGTCGGGTGTGCCTGTGCCGGTTGCAGTTCGCCGTACAGACACCCCTGCGTCCAGCCCCGTGCACGTAACAGCGCATCCAGACGGCGCAGGATCTCCGTCTTCTGACCGGCCCAGTCCGGTGCGATTCGCAGCGCACGCGGCGAATCGGCCGTCAAACGGTGTACCACCACATGCGGGGGCAAACGGGCAATGAGTTCAGCAAGCAGTGCAACATACGTATCCATATCCATCAACGGCCATGGCCGCCGCTGATACAGGACTCCCAGGACGGTTCCCCGCACGATATGGAGATCGTGACATTTGATCCCGTCGATCGGCCAGCGGGTGACCGTACAAATGGTTTCGCGCATCATGTCTACGGTCTCGCCCGGAAGCCCCATGAGCAGGTGGACACATACGCGGATCGGCGTCGGCGCCAGACGGTGCACCCAGGTTTCATACAGTTCGACCGTTTCGGCGCGATTGATGCGCTGCAACGTGACGTTATGCACGGTCTGGACACCGAGTTCCAGCCAGACCTCATGCGTGTCGGTATACGACAGAAGCAGGTCCACGACTTCATCGGACAAACAGTCCGCACGGGTACCGATGGCCATCGCCACAATACGGTCGTCGCAGAACACATGGTCATAGATCCGGCGCAGTACGGGTACCGGCGCGTAAGTGTTCGTATACGCCTGGAAATACAGCATGAACTTCCGCGCCCGATAGCGGCGTTCCGCATGCGCGATCCCCTGTCGGATCTGCTCGCGCAGGGCCACTTTCGGGGAGAAATTGAACGTATCGTTATTGCAGAACGTACATCCCCCGTATGCTTTCGTACCGTCGCGGTTCGGACAAGTAAACCCGGCATCCACCGGGATACGCTGTACCCGTGTGCCGTACCGTTGCCGGAAATACTGTGCCAGCGTAAAATAACGCGGTGTCGGCATGCGTCGCTTCCACTGTGTGCGGGTATAGATTCATTTCATCATGAGCAGAACGCGACTCCGATGCAAGTGGTCCGGATACTTGAACAGACCGTACGACAGCTCGCCGGAGAGATCGGGGAACGCAATCTGTGGACGGCATATTCCAACCTGGTGGCCGCAGCCGAATGGATCGAATCAGAATGGACGGCCATGGGGTATACCGTTCACCGCCAGACGTATACGGTAGAAGGTCGATCGTGCTGGAACGTGGAAGCGGTGCTGCCGGGTACGACGTCCCCCTGGGAAACGGTCATCGTCGGTGCACATTACGATACCGTTCCGGATACACCCGGCGCCGATGACAACGCGTCCGGCGTTGCCGTGTTGATGGCGCTGGCACATCGGTTTCGACACACAGTGTGTCGACGTACCGTCCGGTTCGTCGCGTTTGTCAATGAGGAACCCCCGTTCTTTCAAACTCCGACGATGGGCAGCTGGGTGTATGCGCACGCCTGTCATACACGGGGGGACCGTGTGATCGCCATGTTAAGTCTGGAATCGATCGGCTATTTCTCGGACGCCCCGGGCAGCCAGCGGTTTCCCATCGACATTCCGTTCCGATGGTTTTACTCCGATCGGGGCAATTTCATCGCCTTTGTCAGCAATCTGGCATCCCGGCGACTGCTCCGTCGGGTGGTGCACTCGTTTCGCCGTGCGACCGATCTCCCGGTCGAACGGGGCGCCCTTCCGGCGTGGATTCCGGGCGTGGACTGGTCCGACCAGTGGGCTTTCTGGCGACACGGGTATCCGGCCGTGATGGTGACGGATACGGCGTTATATCGAAATCCGGCGTATCATCTGCCGGACGACACACCGGACAGTCTGGATTACACGGCCATGGCCCGCGTCACGCAGGGACTCACTGCGGTGATTCAGGACCTGGCCAACGCGTGACCATCGGACAGGTTTTTCCTCTTACAGGGACAAATTCCACAGATACGTCCATTTCGCAAACACACTGAAATTGCGTCGTGACGGTCGGCCGGGTTCCGTTTCCCAGCGGCCGTAAAACCCGACGTACAGGGCCGTGGCGTAATTCCAGCGGTACCGCACGAGCGTCTGCACTTCCAGTGCCCGACTGAATGCCGGATACCCCCCGTTCTGATAGCGGACGTCCGGGAACCGATACTCCCGCCACTGCACGAGCTGGCGTACGGCGAGCCGGGGCGTGATCTGCCATTCCACCCGACCGAAATGGATCCATGCGGTTTGCAGGGTGCGTGGTTCCGCCAGACGACGGAACGTCGTATTGTACGTGATCGACAGGTTCTCGATCGGTTTCAGCACGATCTCCATGGATGCCCGCACCTGTCGGACTCGCGCGTTCAGAAAGTAGTCGATTCCGTCTCCCAGACTGTAGTCCATCCACATGGACAACCAGGTCCACGGACTGGTGAACATTCCCGCAAACCCCCGGTTGAGGTGAAACAGCATGTCGCCCACCCGTTCACTGGCATTGCTCCAGCCGGCATAGATCGCACTCTGTCCAATACCGGACATACGGATACCCGAGGTCAACTCGTGGCTTTGCTGACGGCCGTCGTGCGATCGGGTGAGTCCTCCGGAAGCGAACCATTCGATCTGGTTGATCCAGCGACTGTCGGGGTATGCGTTCAGTGTATGGAATCCGAAGATCTCCTGAATCCCCACCTGCTGAATGAACCCCATATCGGCACGAAACGTGTCACTGAGTGTGCGCACACCACCGCCGAACGCCCAGATATTTCCGGAACGCGCAAATCGCACCTGCGCGGCCCACCCCCAGAAGGGATCGGATCGCTGGCCGTACATTCGGGCGATGTCCCGGGGATAGTCCGTCCAGGTGGCCACAACCTGAGCGGATAACGTCCATCTCCGGCTGAGGTACCACCGTCCGTCCAGACTCCACAGCCGGTTGAATCCCCCCGCATATTCGCGATCCGTCATGAAAAATCCCATGGACGATTGCTGTCCGACGTTGTACCGATAATGGAGAATCGTATTCGTCGAGGGCCGATCCAGGACGGCCTGCGAGGCGCTCTGGACACCCGGGAACCACAGCATCAACCGGGCATCCCGTAAATGCAGAAACGCCACCGTATGACGCGCATGCGTGCCCGTCATCCGGATGCCGTACAGGGGTTCGATCAGCGTCCGGCTATAAAAGATGCGGAACATCGTGCGGAACAGGTCGCTGCGTTCCATAAAAAACGGGCGCCGTTCCGGATAAAACGGGACGAATCGAATATTCGTCGTGATCTGAAACGCGTCCGTTTCCACCTGACTGAAGTCCGGATGGATCGTTGCATCCAGCGTCCATTCCGGAGAGGGTTGCAGTTTGACGTCCACACCCGTCGCTGCGGAACGGGTGAATGCGTCGGATGTCCCCTCCCCGACAACGGTTCCGTAAGGAATCACCTGCACGACTTCCCGGGGTGTCGCGGCCAGCGGAAACGTCACGATCGGTAACTGGCAAAGGATACAGTTGCGATCAAAATCAAATTCTATGGGTGAGATCTGGTAGCGAATATCCCGCGGATAGATACGAAACGGCAACAACCGCCACGTCACCGTCCCGTCCGGTTGCCGCCGATAACGCAGATACTGAAACGGCAACACGATTTCCACGACATATCCGTCTTCCAGCCGACGTGTGCCGGAATACCACAGAAAATCAAACCGCATATCTTCACTGAACCGGGTGACTTCCGAACGCAACGCATCCCCCTGAACGTTGATCGGATTCACGAAGACCTCATAGGCATATCGCTGATCCCCCAGGGTGTCCACAATGACGGAGACCATATCATCGTTGAACAGACGGTCCCGATCGGTCAGGGTCACCCGCATCTGTTCAGGTCGCGGATCGTGGCAGATGAACGCGACAACGAGGGCTGTATCCGTGACTCCGAGCAGTGCCAGGGTTTCCACCGGTGCGGGACGGTTTTTCCCCCGACTGATCTCGTAGGGCAACCGCACGACAAGCGCATTCTGCCACGCCGGTTCCAGCACACCATCCGCACGAATGGGACCCCGGAGGTGGGGCAATGCGTATGTCTCCCCCGAACGCATCGTGCGCGCCCCCGCCCGGTAGATGGCGAACAGTGCCTGCACCTGCACGATATCGATCCCATCCGGCGGCGCTCCCATCGCGATTGCCGGCAGCAGTCCACCCGCCATGAGCATCCAGACCCATCGGATCATACGCATCTGTCACCCCGTACCATGGAAGTGATACATACCGGGATCGGAACAGGCAATGGGACATGCGCACCATCGGGTCCACCGGTGGGCCGGTGGCCACCGGTCTCCGGTGTCAGGTGTCAGGTCTCAGGTCCCAGGTGTCAGGTGTCGGGTGTCAGAGAGACCCGACATTTCCGGGATGGGAACATCGTATGACCGCATGGGGACCCACGGTATCCCATTTCCTGTCCCGATTTCAAATAAATATTGACAACCATGGGACATCAGGGGTTCATCATTGAAACGATCCAGCAGGGGATGCGTTAACGGGGATCGATTCCATCTGAATGATCGGGGGATGCGGATACGCCGGACGGGCATTCGCATGCAGTAACTGCCACACGTCGAAATCAATGCCGGGACCCGGATTGTACCAGATCAGGGTCGGGTGACCGATGGCACGCTGTTCCCATGCCCATTCCAGGAAATGGTACGCACGTCGGGGGAGGACCTCGACCTCGTGGGTACCCCGGGGATGGCCGGCACGATCCAGAATCTGCCATCGAATCCGTATCGTCCGCGGTGTGGCGTTCTGGACCCGCATACGCACCACATACGATCCCGGGTGCAGATCCAGGGATACCGCACAGATCACCTGGCCGATCCGATGAAACCCGGCCACTGCCGCCCGATTGGACGCATGCGGGTCCCAGACCGGCATGCCCCCCTCACGGGAACACCGCTCAAACTCGCCCCGGGTTTCACTCGCGGGCACGCGTGCACCCACGCGCAGGTCCGGGGGGAGTCTCCGCACCCGCCAGATCATGCGATCCAGCGGTTCCAGACGGTAGACCGTCCCGTCCGGCGCCGTCCACTCGTGGGCGAGATATGGGTCCATATTCTGGACCACGATGCGGGTCCACCCGCCGTCCGGTTCGGGTTCAATGGCCCGAACGGTCAGTCCCGGCTGCGGCGGTGGAACACGCGCCCAGAGTTCGACGCGTCGATTGCGGAGGGGAAACATGACCAGCATTTCGGCTTGTGCGGTTTCGTGCGGAAAGTTTTCAAACAACTGCTGTTTATCGTCCTTGAGATCCACGAGGACAAAATGGGTGATCCCGAACCTGTCCATCACCCCCGGATAGAAGTTCAATTTCCGTGGTGCATAGATCGGATGCACGGGGAACGGGGTTTCCAGGGCCAGTGTGGGACTCATGTTGCCCGTCAACACACTGTTAGCCGGAAGATACCGGGCGAGAAACCGTGAAAAATCCCGCAATCGTGTGGTCGGTCCGTAGGTCCACCAGTGAACGGCCCAGGCGAATTGTACGGATACCGCGGTGAGCACCAGCGCGATGACCGCCCATCGGGACAGCCGATCGCATCGAACACGGTGCTGCTCTTTCGGCCGGTATCTGGACCACAGCCGTAACCCACCGGTCACGATTCCGACACAGAGAACGGTCAGGATCAGGGTCAATCCGTATCCGAACACGTAATTCCACGGGTACGGATGCGTATCCAGGAGCAGAAACCGCCAGCCCGTATGGTCATACAGTGTCGGTCCCAGCACGTGGAACCCGGTTTTCACCCACGGGATCCCCCACGCCACCGCCCAGGCGAGAAACACCGGCGCGGGACTCCACCAGCTGCCCTGACGATGTGCCAGGCGATACAGCCCCACCACACCGAGCAGAAACAGTGCCGTCAGTGCCGGGATCCAGAACCGCAGGTACCGGTACCGGATCAGTGCAAACGTACCGAACTCGAGCATAAACCACGTCCAGGCGATGCGTTCCAGCGGAAACAGCGGTTCTTTGCGGACCCAGCGGAGAGGGATCGCGAGTATCTGCAACGCGCCGACCAGTCCCAGGACCGGCATGTACCACAGGATGTACCGTGTGCCGGGTTCTTTCCAGAAAAACCGCACGACCTCGGCAAGACCGTGCGGTCGACGCAGTTCCCAGTCCCAGTGAAAAAACATCCGGAACGTGTCCAGGTGCGGCAGCAAGATCCAGACCGCCCAGATGGCGAATCCGACGAGCATGCTGAACAGCAACCCGAGTACCGGCCACCAGTCCGATCGCCTGCGCAATTCCCGGGTATCATACAGCCACCAGATCGATGTGAGAATGAGTGCGAGCATTAACGGATGGGTCAGACTCTTTGTCATGTAACCGAGCACGATCGCACCGCCCGCAGCCATCCAGAACCCCGGTCGGCGGGTGCCGTACACCCAGAAGAGTACGGCAAGCAGGAGAAAACACAGGAGTTCCAGTGTGCGGTTGGCCACCCGTGCGTATGTCCAGTATAGATAGTGCACGCCCATCAGTACCATCGCCAGTACGGCCCAGCGTTGACCGATCGTCGTCCGCACGATCAGAAAGACAATCCATAGAGATAACGCTGAAAACAATGCGGCCACCAGCTGGGTCTGCCAGTACCCCACACCGAATACACAGTATACTCCGTAGGTTACCAGATGGGGCACGGGGGTGAGATACATCAAATTCCATTCGTCAACGGTCCAGCGGCCGGTGATCACGCGGTTGCGGGCGTTGACCGCGTAATTGCCGGAATCCACGAGTTCGCCCCAACTCCAGTCGAGATCCTCCGGGGCGTCATACGCGAGGAAGGCAAACCGGGGCACACACAGCACCGCCCATACGGTGACTATAAACAGCCATCGCGTGATCCTGCGCTGTCCGCCTGCCGTGAGTCTACCTCGTTGCACGGGGGATATCGATTATCCGGGCGTTTCGATTACTTTTCTTCCTTCTGTTGCTTGCGCACCTTCTCGAGAATGGCCATTCGCGTGTAAATACGCTGGAGTTCCTGCAGCTCCGCCGCCACGTCGATGCCCGGGATCTTGCTGCGCAGTCGTTCTTCCGCACGCTGTTTGGCCCGCAAAATCTCTTCCGGATCGATGTCATCGACCGATTCCGCATTCTCCGCAAGCACGATCACCCGATCCGGAAGCACTTCAGCGAATCCCCATTCCACGGCCAGATGACTCCAGCAGCGACCCTGACGGTACGCGATCTCGCCAATGGTCAATGTTGTCAACAGCGGACGATGCCCCGGTAGAATCCCCAGTTGACCGAGTGCACCGGGTAACAGGACTTCATCAACTGTTTCATCCACGAGTTGACGGTACGGGGTCACGATCGTGAGATGAATGTGTTCCGGAAGTTTGACAGCCATTCCGGAGACTCCGTCTGAAGCATGATAGATTACATCATTTTCTTCGCCTGGTCGACGGCTTCATTGATGTCGCCCACCATGTAGAACGCGCCTTCCGGGAGTTCGTCGAATTCGCCCTCCACAAGTCGCCGGAATCCCTCGATGGTGTCCTGAATTTTGACATACCGTCCCGGTCGCCCGGTAAACTGTTCGGCCACGTGGAACGGCTGGGAGAGGAATTTCTGGATCTTGCGTGCCCGATTCACGATCACCTTGTCCTCTTCGCTCAATTCGTCGATACCGAGGATCGCGATGATCTCCTGGAGTTCCTTATACCGCTGGAGGATCTGCTGGACCTTACGCGCGACTTCGTAATGTTCCGGACCGACGACATGCGGGTCCAGAATGCGCGAAGTGGACGCCAGCGGATCGACGGCCGGATAAATACCGAGTTCCGCAATCTGCCGGGACAACACGGTCGTGGCGTCCAGATGTGCAAACGTCGTCGCCGGCGCCGGATCGGTCAGGTCGTCGGCGGGCACATAAATGGCCTGCACGGAGGTGATCGACCCCCGCATGGTGGACGTAATGCGTTCCTGAAGTTCACCCATTTCCGTAGCCAGTGTCGGCTGATAGCCGACGGCTGACGGCATTCGACCAAGCAATGCGGAGACCTCGCTGCCCGCCTGCGCAAATCGAAAGATATTGTCAATAAAGAGCAATACGTCCTGACCCTCTTCGTCCCGGAAATATTCCGCCATGGTCAACGCCGTCAGACCGACACGCAGCCGTGCGCCGGGCGGTTCGGTCATCTGTCCGTATACGAGCACCGCCTGGTGGATGACGCCGGACTCGGTCATTTCCAGCCACAGATCGTTCCCCTCACGCGTGCGCTCGCCGACTCCGCCGAATACGGAAACCCCCTTGTGGAACTTGGCAATATTGTGAATCAATTCCATGATGATGACCGTCTTGCCGACACCGGCACCGCCGAACAGACCGACCTTGCCCCCCTTGAGATAGGGTTCCAGCAGGTCGATCACCTTGATGCCAGTCTCCAGCATCTCCAGCTGGGTGCTCTGTTCCACGAGTTTCGGGGCTTCCCGATGGATCGGATAAAACTTGTCCGCATGTACGGGGCCCTTCTTGTCGACAGGATAACCGAGTACATTGAAGATCCGTCCGAGGGTCGGTGGACCGACAGGTACCCTGATCGGACCACCGGTGTCATAGGCCTTCATTCCGCGGACAAGCCCCTCGGTCGGCTGTAACGATACGGTCCGCACCCGGTTTTCGCCCAGGTGCTGCTGCACTTCGACCGTGATATCGATCGGTTGCAGTCCGAGTTCGTCATCAAAGATGCGCACGGCGTTATAAATCGCCGGAAGCCCCCCTTCAGGGAATTCGATATCGATCACCGGGCCGATCACCTGAACCACACGACCGACGTTGACGTATTCAAAATCCACCGGACGTGCCATGGAATCCGCTCCTTGTTCCTACCGGGATTGTCACAGGCAACCGCCTTGTAGACCGGGAAGGCGCCTTATTATAGGGGATTACGAGAGGAATGCAAGCAAACGTTGGGATCGGGACAGGCCATGGGACATGCGCACCACCGGATCCACCGGTGTGCCGGTGGCCACCGGTCTCGGGTCCCGGGTGTTGGGTCTCAGGTCCCAGGTGTCAGGTGGCGGGCATCAGGTGCCAGGTGTCAGGTGTCGGGTGTCAGGTCCCAGGTATCTGGGACGGGAGACGGAAGACAGGGGACGGGGCATCGCATGGGCGGGGGATAGCGCA
>CAZIRO010000039.1:0-18593 GCA_964541595.1 uncultured Acidobacteriota bacterium | reverse complement strand
AGTGTCAGCATCCGTTCCGAACCGCAGACGGTCACCCCGCGACATCCCGGCATGCTCGCGCCATCGTTTTTCCTCCGATGCCGGGGTGGGTTTCCCCACGTCATGTGGGAGATCCTCAATCTCTACATACGGACAGGTGAAAACGGTGGTGGAGACAAATCCAGGCGGTCCTCCTGAGAACTGGACAGGCAATGGGATGCGGGATGCACCGGTGGGCACGGGGTATCGGTCCTCTCGGGTGTATGGTGTCGCCGAATCGGCACACACCGTGTCCTACGGTCTGTTCTGATTTCAGGGGGATCTCCTGCGCATGGACAAAACGCCACGGCTCTCATAAACTTGTATGATCATTGCATCGCGCTTCCGCAGGCGGAAGTGGCGGAACCGGTAGACGCGTCGGACTTAGGATCCGATGGGGCATACCCCGTGGGGGTTCGAGTCCCCCCTTCCGCACCAGCGCTGAGAGGTCCAACGAGGGATATGCATGTCCATGCGTGACCACAAACACCTGCGATTGCATGGAACGACCGTGCTCTGCGTGCGTCGTGACCGGCAGGTGGCCATGGCCGGTGACGGTCAGGTGACCCTTCAGGACATGCAGATCAAACAACACGCCCGCAAGATCCGACGCCTGTACCACGGTCAGGTACTCGCCGGATTTGCCGGTTCGGCGGCGGATGCGTTTGCGCTGTTCACGCGGTTTGAGTCCAAACTGGAAGAGTTCCGCGGAAACCTGCAGCGCGCCGCAGTTGAACTCGCGCAGGACTGGCGAACCGACCGGGCGTTGCGGCATCTCGATGCCCTGCTCATCGTCGCCAACGCACGGCACATTTTTCTGCTCTCCGGAGCCGGAGACCTGATCGAGCCGGACGACGCAGTGGTTGCGATCGGTTCGGGTGGACCGTACGCTGTTGCCGCTGCCCGCGCCCTGATGCGGTACACCGATCTGGATGCGGAAACCATCGCGCGGACCGCACTGGAAATCGCCGCCGATCTGTGTATATATACGAATCATCATATTACCGTCGAAACCCTGACTATCGAGGAATAACAATGGAGACTCCCAAAACCGCCTGGGTGGAAGAAGCCCAGCAGGAAATCCTGCGGTACCTGACACCGCGTCGGATTGTCGAAGAACTCGACAAATACATCATCGGTCAGGATCAGGCCAAACGGGCCGTCGCGGTCGCTATTCGCAACCGCATTCGCCGTCGGCTGCTTCCGCCGGAACTCGCCGAGGAGATCGCGCCGAAAAACATTCTCATGATCGGACCGACTGGCGTGGGCAAAACGGAAATTGCCCGACGCCTTGCGCGGCTCGTGCGTTCCCCGTTCATCAAGGTCGAAGCCACAAAGTACACCGAAGTCGGCTATGTCGGGCGCGATGTGGAGTCCATGGTGCGCGACCTGACGGAGATCGCCGTCCAGATGGTCAAACGTGAGCACATTCAGCGAATCCAGAAGAAAGCCCGTGATCAGGCGATCGACCGGCTGATCGATCTGCTCTATCCGCGTCCCCGTTACCCATCCCGGGCATCTCCGGAAGAGCGACAGCGACTGCGGGAATCGTACCGCGCCCGGCGGAGAGAACTCCGGGAAGAGATCCTGCAGGGTGAACTCGATCAGGAATGGGTCGAACTGGAGGTGCAGGAAAAAACGCCACCGGCGTTTTCGTTCATCGGGCATATGGCCGGAATGGAAGAACTGGAGATGGCGTTTCGCGATCTCATGCCCAATCTGTTTCAAAAGACCCGTCGGCAACGCATGCGGGTGCCCGAGGCGCTGGAATATCTGGAACGTGAAGAGCAGGAAAAACTCGTCGATATGGACGCTGTCGTCCAGGAAGCCATTCAACGCACCGAACAGGACGGCATCATTTTCATTGACGAACTGGACAAGGTCGCCGGTCGGGAAAGCGGACACGGTCCGGACGTCAGCCGCGAGGGTGTACAGCGTGACCTGCTGCCCATCATTGAGGGCACCACGGTGATCACTCGCTACGGTCCCGTGCGGACGCACCATATCCTGTTCATCGCCGCCGGTGCATTTCATGTCAGTAAACCTTCGGATCTGATCCCGGAGTTGCAGGGTCGATTCCCCATCCGGGTCGAACTCGATCCCCTGGGGCCGGAAGAGTTTTTCCGCATTTTAAAAGAACCGGAAAACGCATTGACCAAACAGTATCAGGCCCTGCTGGCGACCGAAGGGGTGCAGATCGCGTTTACGGACGAGGCCCTGCGGGAGATCGCGCACATTGCTGCCGAACTGAACGAACAACTGGAAAACATCGGTGCACGCCGGTTACACACCGTTATGGAGAAGGTACTGGAAGAGATCGCCTTCTATGCGGACGAAGCCCGCGGCCAGACGATTCATATCACGCAGGAATACGTACGTAAGATGGTTCAGGATATCGTGGAAAACCGGGATCTGCGCCAGTACATCCTGTAAGAATGCACCTGGTCCAGGAATGTGCGGACTTCCCGCGATTCGAGAGGTACCGTGCGGAGACGTATACTGAAGCGATGGTACTGGATCGGTCTGGGCATTCTGGCGGGCATTCTCCAGATGGGTGTTGCCTGCGGCAAGAAAGGTCCTCCCCTGCCGCCGTTACCCTCCGCGCCGCCCGTGGTACAGGACTGGGGGATTCGCTGTATTGACGCACAGTGTGTACTCTGGATTCAGTTCGGCATACCTCCGAATGCCCGGGAGGTGCGCGTTCGTCCGCCCCGGTGGATCCTTATCCTTGAACAGGACACCCCGGTGCCACAACGGATCCGCACGGGACCGCTGACCTGGCGTGCGGACCGCCCACCGTACGGCGTACGTCCCGGCCACCGCTGGATGGTACAACTGCCAGAAGTGTGGCCACAGTGCGTGCGACTCGTTGTGATCCCGAAATCCCATACGCCGTCGTATACGTCCGATCCGGTCTGTCGCCCGGCGGACATCCCACAGCCGACCTGGCAGGTGCAGTACCGTGTGGCTCCGGAGGGCATCGTACTCAGCTGGCCGCTGTCGGAAGACCGCTATCCCGTTGAAATCTACCGTACCACCGGCACGACGCGTGCGATGTCGTCTCCGTCCGGGAACGGTGTTGCATCATGGTGGCAGGCACCGATTGCCGTGGTGGAACAATCCTCCGTGTGGATTGACCGCGACGTCCGTGACGGAGAAACGTATCAATACGCGTTGCGCCTGCAGATCACCCGAACAGCGCACCTCTGGTGGGCCACGGCATCCCGTATGGTCGGTCCGGTGACCTATGTCGACCGGTTTCCCCCGCCCGCGCCGACTGATCTGACGGGAACCGAAGTCAACGGGACGCTGGTGCTCATGTGGTCACCCGTGCAGGCCCGCGATCTCGCAGGGTATCACGTGTACATGCGTACGACCAGTTCCGTATGGCAGCGATTGACGTCCTCGCCGCATCCCCTGACCCGCTGGGAGTTCACCCTGTCCTCCGAAAAGCATCGGTTCCCGGTTGAGTTCCGCATCACAGCCGTCGATAATAAAGGCAATGAAAGTCCGCCCGGTCCCGTATGGGTGTGGACACCCGCCCGGACAACGACGAACAGATGAGGGTACAGCCATGAAAACGGCCCGGCGGTTCTGGATCGAAGGTATCGTTCAGGGTGTGGGATTCCGGTATTATACCTACCGGATGGCACGGGAACTCGGAATTCACGGGTACGTCCGGAATCTCCCGGACGGTCGGGTCGAAGTATACGCCGAAGGCTCACTGGAACAACTCGACCGGTTCCGCCAAACCCTCGCCCAGGGACCCCCGGCGGCCGTCGTTGAACGCGTGGTCGAAGAACCGGTCGAACCCGCCGGCACGTGGACGGCCTTCGAGATCCGATGGTAAGCCCGTTCAGGGCGGCGGAGGAGTGGGATGGAACTGAAAATTGTCCCGATCGAAAAACCCGATGCGATCAATCTGATCCTTGGTCAGGCGCACTTCATCAAAACCGTGGAAGACCTGTACGAAACCCTGGTGGGTGCTTTTCCGGGGATCCAGTTCGGACTGGCATTCTGTGAATCTTCCGGACCCGCACTCGTGCGCTGGGCTGGAAATGACGAAGAGATGATCGAACTCGCGCGCAAGAACGCATTCGCACTCGCGTGCGGACACGCGTTTATCATTTTCCTGCGCAATGCGTACCCTGTGAACGTATTGAATGCCGTTAAAATGGTTCCGGAAGTCTGTCGGATCTTCTGTGCCACGGCGAATCCCGTTCAGGTGATCGTGGCGGAAACGGACCAGGGCCGCGGGATCCTCGGTGTCATCGACGGGATGCGCAGCCGTGGCATCGAAACGGCGGCGGACCAGCGTCAACGGTATGCGTTTCTGCGGCAGATCGGGTATAAACTGCCTCCGGAAGAGTAACGGAGCGCTGATTGCATGGAACTACCGGAGAAACTCGGACGGTATGCGGTCAAGGGTATTCTCGGACGCGGCGCCATGGGCGTGGTGTGCCTCGGGTTCGATCCGCTGATCGAACGCGAAGTGGCGATCAAGATCATTCAGGTGCCGCCCTGGTTCTCGGAAGAGGAACTCTTTGAATTCCGCGAACGGTTCTTCCGTGAAGCGAAAGCGGCCGGTCGGCTCCAGCATCCGAATATCGTGACCGTTTACGACATCGGGATCGACCCGGATACGCAGATTCCCTACATTGTGATGGAACGTATCCGCGGCCGTACGCTCAAACAGATGATCCGCGAACAGGGTGGGCTTCCCTGGACATTCATGCTCAACGTCACGCTACAGGTTGCAGAAGCACTCGCGTTCGCGCACCGTCAGGGCATCATCCACCGTGACGTCAAACCCTCCAATATCATGGTCATGGACAACCAGCATGTGAAAATTACCGATTTCGGGATCGCCCGTTTACCGGCATCCGATCTGACGCGCACCGGTCAGCTCCTGGGTTCACCGAGTTATATGGCACCCGAACAGATCTCGGGACAGCGCGTGACGCAGCAGTCCGATCTGTTCTCCCTGGGCATTGTCCTGTACGAGGGACTGACCGGCCAGAAACCCTTTTACGGCGAGACGTTCAGTCAGATCACGTTTCGCATCCTGAACGAACCCCCGCCGGATCTGCGCAGGATCCGGACGGACGTGCCCGAACCCGTCTGTGCCATCGTATACCGGTTGCTGGAAAAAAATCCCCAGCGCCGTTTTTCCGATGCGGACGAACTGGTGCGCCATGTCCGGGAAGTGTACCGCAGGCTCATCGGGGAATCCGCACCGTACCCGGCCGTGACCGTATCCGCTCAGGAACCCGCCACCGAGGCTTCCGTCATTGCACTGGAACCGACACTCGCCGAAGAGGCGATCCACGCCAGTGAGACCGAAGCGGTGAACGGGTCGCCGGAACACTGGTTGAACGCACGACTCTCCCGATGGCCGTGGATCCGGTCGATCGTGCACCGGATCCCGCGCGACCCGCGGGTGCAGGTACTGGTGCTCATCGTCGGGATCGTGCTGATCAGCGGGATCTTCCTCGGCGGACTTCGCATCTGGCAGCGGACGACCCGCCCGTCCACCGCTGTTCCCGCGACCGCCAGTCAGACACCCTCCACGCAAACGACGGTACAACCCCCGTCGCTGCCACCTCCTGAAACAGCAGAAACGCCACAGGTGCAGTGCCAATTGCGATTTACCGTAAAACACAAGTACCTCTCCATGCATCTACGCATCCTGGAAGGCGAACGGACGCTCTATGAAAAGATCTCGTACGGGCGGATCAAACGGCTCGGTCCCATCAAGATCGTTCGCGATACATATGTGGTGGACACGTTACAGTTTCCCGAAGGTGTTCACGAGATCACGTTCCATATGGAAGGAGAGGGTGAGATCAAGACCAAAACCCTGGAAATTCGGTGTACGACAAATGAACAGTACCGGATCTATATGGAAAACATCAAACGACAGCCGTTACACATCGGCACGCTACGGCTGGAAACCTCCACTGAGGGTGCACCATGACCGGAATGTCCTCTGACGCCGTTTCTCACCCAGCGCTCGTTCCGTGGATACAGCGGCTGGACACCATCCGGTCGCACTGGCTGTCCGGACACGCGGACATATGGACCACATGGCGCGCCCTGATGGACTGGTGCCATGCACTGATCCGCCGTTTGCGCAGATGGCATTATGACTATATTCTGGAATCGGACGGTCAACCGATCTGGCTGCAACCGGACGATCTGCCTCTGAAAGACGGGCTGGAATGCCTCTGGCGGCTGATCGAACGCCTGGCTCCGATGGAACAGACCACCGTTCCCGAAACACTGGTGCGTGCGTGGATCGATACGGTAGAAACCCTGATTCCCTGGGTCGTGCACGGTGGCAAAGCCACGGTGTACTGGTATCGCTGTATTCTCGCCACCTACGAATGGAATGCGACCTGGGGAGAGCGTTTACTCCATCGGCTGTACGTGTACGGTCAGCGTACCCCGCATCCGGAACACCAACGACTCATCCGGGGGGCACTCGATTATTTTCGTATCATCAGAAGTCGAGGGGGACAGGGGACGTGAAGCGACATCACGGATTCAAACGCCCGGTCACTTTTCTTCCGCCACGGTCCCTCTCGTCATACTTCCTTCATGCGGCTTCCAGATGGAACTGCCGCACCTGTTCATCCATCTGTCGATTCTGTTCATGCATGTTCCGTACGATTTCACGCAGGTGTTCCACCAGACGCGTGCTCATTTCGGAGATCTCACGAATGGTACGCATGGCGTCCACGAGTTGACGGATATCCTGCCGCTGGCCGCGCAGTGACTGCTCAACGGTTTCCAGCATGCGGGAGATCTGTGCGACAGAACGGAACATCTGCCGGCTGCCCTGGATCTGCGTGTCCAGCGTCGTTTTCAAACCCTCGACAAACGTCTGCAGTTCCTGCGTGGACTGTTCAATGGCGCGGGAGGCTTCCTGCAGGTTGTGCAGGACGTTGTTGAGTGACCCCGCCATTTCGCTCACCCGATTTGCCGCCTCCTGAATCTGGCCGCTTCCCCGTGCCTGTTCTTTGGTCGCCCGCGCGATCTTCAGGACAAAAGCATGGACCTGTTGATTGGATTCCAGGATGGTCTTCAGCGCACGCCTGGCCTGTTCGGCGACTTCCACACCCTGCTGAATGGCCTCCCGGCTCTCATCAATGGCCTCCCGACTGTCCGCGGATGTGGATTGAATGCGATGGGAGAGCTGCTCGATCTCCCGCGTATACTGAGACGTCTGATCGGCCATCTGTTGAATCTGCCGGACAATCACGGAAAACGCTCGTCCGTGTTCCCCGGCCTGCGAGGCCAGGATCGACGCATTGATCGAGAGCAGGTGGGTTTGTGATGCGATGTTCTGAATGTTCGCGGATATCCGATTGATCGCTTCCGTCAGAGAGATCAACTGATCCATGGACGCAGCGGCACGGGAGAACGTCTTCTGGATCTGATACATCCCGGACAGTGTACGCTCGACAGCCTGCTGTCCCGCTTCGGCGTTTTCCACCATCTGCTGCGACAGGACAGCGGCTTCTTCCGCACTGTGTTCCACTTCACGGATGGAAAAATTCAATTCGGTCACGGCTGCAGCGGCTTCACTGACGGCTGCGGACATCTCTTCCGCCGCACGACCGACGTCACGGATGGCGCCCGTAATGCCGAGCACGACCTGAGAATTCTGCTGCACCGTATGCGTCAGTGCCTGTGCCCGTTCGCTGACCTGATCCACGGACGCTTCCGCCTGGCGCAGGAACGCAGTGGTATCTTCAGCAAACTGCATCAATGCATTCATGTTTTCGGCGATCGTATCCGTACTGTCCCGCACGGACTGCAGCACCCGATGGGTCATGCGCACCGCCTCGATCTGACGGTCCGAACCGTCCATCAATTGCTGCGCATACCGGTACAGTTCCTCACTGACGTTGTTCATGTGATGAGATGTCCGCCGCATATTCGCCAGGGTGCGCTGCAAAAAGTCCAGCATGACGTTGAACGCCTCCGCAAGGTAGCCGATCTCGTTGCGGCGCTGAACAGGAACGCGAATACGCAGATCCCGCTGTTCAAGAATCTGATGGATGGCAGCCGTCATTCGGGAGAGGGGACGAAAGATCGTTCGATAGGAAAATCCGTAGAGAAACACGAGCAGCCCGATCATGATGAGCACTTCGAAACCGATGGTCGCTGACTGGACGCTGCGTTTCAGGCCGACATACCCGCGCAGGGACAGTCCGGACACGATCCCGCCCATGAACTCGTTGAATTCGACCAGCACCATCGGATAGTAATACAGAATTCTGGGATCTTCTCCGTGCACGATGCGCTCGGTCTGGGGTTCAAGACGCTGTCGCAATCGCCGCCACATCTTCGCCGGTAATGTACGCCCCTCCATTTCCGGATCTGTGGACGCGATGACGGTACCGTTTGCATCCACCACATGGACGAACTCGATCGTCCGGGCGGACGTTCCAGCCCGTTGTTCCCGTATCTGATGAATAATCCGCCGGACTTCATCGGTTTGCTGGATCACCATCGCGTTGTTGATCGGCCCGGCCAGGTTGCGCGTGAAGAGTTCCAGAATGAGCGAATATCGGGAAAGTATCTCCTGATCATACCGGCGGGCCTGGGCATTCAGAAAAGCGATCAACGCGACCGTACCGACGAGAAATATCAGCACGATCCACACGATCATATACGTTCGTAGCGACATGGGCGACCTCGCAAAGTCAAATTTCCTGAAATGACGGGACAGGCAATGGGACACCGTGGGTGCCCATGCGGCCATGCGATGTTCCCAGCCCATGGGATGCCCGGTCCCCTGTCTTCCGTCTCCCGTCCCGGATACCTGCCACCTGAATACCTGAGACCCGCCACCTGACACCCGGGACCTGAGACCGGGGGCCACCGGCATATCGGTGGATCCGGTGGTCCCCCTGTCCCATTGCCTGTCCCGATCTCGGGAATTTCGGATTGCACACTCCGAACCGGCCCGTTGCCATGAAGTCACAAAACGTGCGAGACGCCGTGATCCACGTGCTTCAGGGTTTTGTGGTTTCCGAATCCAGAATTCGCAATCCGAAATTCGTCGTTCTCACGCGTCGTCCGGCAACTGGAACCGATCCCACTCGGCGGCGATCTCTTCGACCCGCCGAACTGGCACAACGCGCAGCGCATCCGTGCCGGACTCCCCGGGATGACCGACAAAACAGGTGTCCACACCCAGCCGCGCCAGGCTCTGCAACCGCTGGCTCATATACGGCACACGGCGGACCTCGCCGGTCAACGCCAGTTCACCGCACGCGGCCCAGCGTACGGAAACCGGACGGTTTTCCACTGCACTGAACATGGCAACGGCAATGGCCAGATCGAGAGCGGGATCCCGGGAATGAAAACCGCCGGTCAATTTGACGTACACATCATACCGGGAAAGCGGATACCCCAACCGCCGCTCGAGCACAGCGCTGACGATATACAGCCGATTCAGATCAATACCCAGTGCGGTTCGTCGGCCGGTGGGAAAGACCGTGGGTGCGACGAGGGCCTGCACTTCCACGATAATGCTGCGCGCGCCTTCCATGACGGGACACAGTACAGCGCCCACGCGCGCCTGCACCGATGTAAAATCGATCCACAACAGCGAAGGATCGGCCACCTCACGCAGACCGTGCTCGGTCATCTCGAAAATGCCCACTTCCTGCACGGGACCGTACCGGTTCTTCACCGCGCGCAGGATACGGAAACTATAGTACCGGTCCCCCTCAAAGTAGAGGACCCCGTCGACCATATGTTCCAGCAGCCGGGGTCCGGCGAGTGTGCCGCCCTTGGTCACGTGACCCACGAGCAGCAATGCAAACGCATGCTGTTTCGCCATATGAATCAACGCCAATCCACACTCCCGCAACTGACGGATCGTGCCAGCGGGACTCGGATGGCGTTCCGTATACATCATCTGGATGCTGTCAACGACGACGATCTGCGGATTTTCCCGGGAGATAACCGCCTGTACGGATTCCAGACAGGGGTCCGGACAGACCCACAGATCCTCCAGACGGACTCCGAGACGTTCCGTACGCTGGCGAATCTGTCCCGGCGACTCCTCACCGGCGATGTAGAGACAACGGCGCCCCTGCTGCAGGTATCGGTCCAGGACCTGCAGCATCAACGTACTCTTCCCGATACCCGGATCACCGCCCACGAGATACACGCTGCCGGGCAGTAGACCGCCGCCGAGCACACGGTCCCATTCGGTCATCCCGGACACCCACCGTTCGGGCGGCCGCACTTCCGTCAAACGATAGAGCGGTGCCGCGTGTGCTGCTTCCACGCGGCGCGTCCGGTCTGTGGGGGACTCGACTTCTTCGTCGAAGACATCCCACATCTGACAGGACGGACACCGCCCCAGCCACTTCGGGCTGGTGTACCCGCAGTTTTGACAGACGAATCGGCGTTTCGGTTTGGCCATTACAACTATCCGAATGGTCAGGTGTCATGGACTGCCGGACCAGGCCGGTTTGCCCACGACCACACGTGGCGGATTGCCCAGGATCAACCGTGCATCGACCGCCCAGGAGGGTTGTCCTTCCGCACCCACCAGAAACGGGTTGACCTCAACCTCACGAATACCCGGAAAGTCGGTCACGAGACGTGCCAGACGCGCAAGTGCCTGTTCAATGGCAGCGACGTCTGCCGCCGCCTGACCGCGCATCCCGCGGAGTAACGGGTATGCACGGATCGATGTGATCATGGAGCGAATGTCTTCCGGAGTGACCGGCAGGACGCGAAACGCCACGTCTTTCAGAACCTCGACGTAGATACCACCCAGACCGAACATCAACATGTGACCGAATACGGGGTCCGTGGTCACCCCGAGAATGACCTCGATCCCGCCCCGAACCATGGGTTGTACGAGAAATCCTTCCAGCCGGATCGCGTGCTTGCGGGCACGCTGCTGCAGGCGGGTGATCGCATCCACGACCTCACTGTCATTGCGAATGTCCACCACGACACCGCCGACCTCGGTTTTGTGCACCAGATCCGGTGCAACCATCTTGAGCACCACCGGGTAACCGATCTCCCGTGCGGCAAAAATGGCTTCCTCCAGCGTATGGACCACACGGGTCGTCGGAAACGGTACACCGTATGCGGCGAGCACCTGCTGGGCTTCCACCGGAGTCAGTACCGGACGTTCCGCGCGCCACGCCGTTTCCAGGATCGACTCTGCCTCGCGGGTCGCCGTGTCCGAAATCTCCGGTAGCGGAGCGACTTCCGGCAATGTGCGCGTTCGCAACTCCGCGTACCGCGTGAGTCCCCAGAGCGCACGGGCCGCCGACTCAGGAAACGCATAGATCGGGATGATCTCGACCTCCTGTCGCTGGAGTTCCCGAAAGATGGCTTCGACTCCCATAAAACACCCGACCACGGGTTTCTCATGCGCTCGCGCGACCTCGGATATCTGCAGGGCGACCTGAAAGGGATCCTGCATGATCGGGGGTACATTGATGACCAGCAGACTATCGACCTCCGGTGCCTGGAGCAGGATCCGCATTGCACGCGCATAGTCCTCCGTCGTTGCGCTCGCGATCATGTCCACGGGGTTGTGCAGACTCGCCTCCGGCGGTAAAAACGCGGCCAATTGCCGGCGGGTCTCCGCAGTCAGTTCCGCAATCTCTAACCCGAGACTGATACATGCGTCGGTAGCCATAATTCCGGGTCCGCCCGCATTCGTCAGAATCGCCACGCGCCGACCCCGGGGAAGCGGCTGACTGATGAACGCCATGGCAATATCGAACATGTCCCCGATGGAAAGTGCGCGTAACACGCCACACTGTTCGAACAGTGCCTCCACAGCCACGTCCGCACCGGCAATGGACCCGGTATGGGACAGTGCCGCACGTGAACCGGCCCGCGTGCGTCCGGATTTGACAGCGATGACCGGTTTTTTCCGGATCACACGACGGACGATCTGTTTGAACTTATGGGGATTGCCGAAATCCTCCAGATAGAGCAGAATCACGCGGGTCCGATCGTCCTGTTCCCAGTATTCGAGCAGATCGTTACTGGAAACGTCTGCCCGGTTGCCGATCGATGCGAACATGGAAAAACCAATGTTCAGATGTCGGCTCAGGGAGAGTATGGCCGCCCCCAGTGCACCGCTCTGGGAGATGAATCCGATGGAACCGGGCAGCGGTTGTTCATACGCGAATGTCGCATTCATGCGAATGTCCGGTTGTGTATTGATGATCCCCATGCAGTTGGGACCGATCATGCGCATGCCGTATTCCCGCACACGCTGCAATAATTGACGCTCCAGGGCATGTCCTTCGTCACCGGTCTCCCGAAAACCGGCCGTGATCACGACCAGGCCACGAATACCCTTCTGGCCGCAGGCATCCACAATTTGCAAGACCTGATCCCGGGGTACCACGAGGATGGCCATGTCAACGGCGTCAGGAATCTCCCGCACATCCGGATACGCCTTGACACTGCACACGAACTCCGCGTTCGGATTGACCGGAAAGACCTTCCCCTGAAATCCGTACTCGAGCAGATTGCGGACGATTTCATGACCGATTTTTCCCGACTGACGGGAAGCCCCGATCACCGCAATGCTGCGGGGTCGAAACAGTGCATCCAGTCCATGCGTATCCATCAGATGTCCTGCCGAATACCCTGTACGGTTGTGGAACTTGATATCCATCGTTCAATCATCGGGTTCCATCTTTCTGAACAACTCCCCTACATCCATTTTCAGACCCGTGATCACCCGGCTTTCCACCGTTCCACTGCTCCGTGCCCGCGCGACCACATTGAACCTCTTCTCCT
Organism: uncultured Acidobacteriota bacterium; assembly: GCA_964541595.1. GTDB lineage: Bacteria > Acidobacteriota > HRBIN11 > HRBIN11 > HRBIN11 > CAZIRO01. The sequence goes on along the minus strand of CAZIRO010000039.1, from coordinate 5,765 downwards.
CCCATCCGTACACTTCGACGATTCCTGTCTCCGGATCCACCACCCAGTATTCTTGAACCCCCGACTGTTCATAATCGTATCGTTTGTCGATCAAATCCCTTTTCGCCGTTGCGTGGGATAGAACTTCCACGACCACGTCCGGCGCACCTTCAATGTGCGTCTCCCGAATCCGATCCCGATACTCGTAGAGCACGACCACCAGGTCCGGCTGGTACACCGTATCTTCTCGTAACTTAACATCCGTAGGGGCCAGGAATACCCAACCCAGACCCTTTTCCATCACACTCCTGCGAAACCGAGCGTATAACTCGCCGACAATCCACTGATGTCGAATATTCGGAGCAGGACTCGGCAGGGGAATCCCCCGTATTAACTGCCAGTACCCCGGCTGATTTTCTACCCAACGGCGGAAATCCGCATACCGCTCAAATCGAACGGTCGGAACAACCTGTGCAGGAGAATACACGACAGCCCTCCACAACATTTCATTCTACAATATACCAGATGCGCGGGAAAAACCACTGATGATCCCGAGGATCGAGACAGGAAATGGGACAAGGATGCACCGGATGCGCAGGCGTGCCGGTGGACACTGGTCTCAGTATTTGTCGCGGGGGGAGGTGCACAGGGGGTGACCCCCCGGACCGGGAGGTCCACCCCGTGCAGAATTGCAAGGTGTAAGGGTTTTAGAATTCCAGCCGTGCACCCACCCGGAAGATCCGCGGTGCGGTTACTTCGGTGATACGGCCGAACTCTTCATCGTTGACCAGGAACCACTTTCCGAGCGCGATGTCGTTATTCGTCACGTTGAACGCGTCCAGACTGAGGAACAGCCGGCCGACACTCGGAATGCTGAACATCTTTTCCAGCCGCAGATTGAGGATCCACAGGGTCGGCAGTCGTTCTGTGCCGAACTTGTCAAGCAATACGCCACGGTCGAAACAACCGGTGATGTCGCACTGAAAACCGAAATCGTACTGCACCGGCAGGATGTAGCCTTCACGAACGATGAGCGTGGCTCCGAGATTGATGTCCACCACCGGGATCTGATACACGGCCATCGCCTTCACGAGCCACCGGGAGTTCTGGAAAATATCCGTTTTACCGGAACCGCCACGCGTTTCGGCCACCTGGCTGTCCTGGAACTGCGGGATATTCGTCGGATCGAGATAGGCTGCCGAGCTGTCATAGTGCCGTTTCCAGTTCTGCAACGTCACGGAGCCCTGGAACATCCACCGGTTGCGGAACGGTTTCGTCCACCGGAGCTCGACGCCCCAGTACTGGATGAAGTAATCCGGCCGCGCTTCGAAGACCCAGTTGTCCGCTTCCGAGGGATCGCCGCCGCACATGTACAGGTTCGGATCGCCGTTCACCGTATAGTCCGGTGGCACCGTATCCACGATCTGGAAGCAGTCTGCCGGTACACGCGCGCCACCGACATAGGGTATACGCCAGTTCATGTCATAAAGCCGCCGATAGAATCCCGTTAAAGCGATGCCGAGGTCTTCCATCACCTGATGTTCGATGCCAAACGTCGCCTCCAGAGTCTTCGGAGACTTTACATTGCCGACGCGGTGCGTGTTGTTGAAGTTCTCATCGCAGAACGGCGGACCGGCCAGGAAACCGCAGTAGCCGAGCGGACCGATGAGCAGATCGGTCCCCGGTGTATACCGCTTGTTGTCGTCGAAATCGATCACGAGAAACAGGATATCCCGCAGAGTGGTGCCCTGAATCCAGGTTTCACCCGCACCCATCTCGCTCGGGTATATGGAGAAACTGCCCTTCAACAGCGTCCGACCGGTACCACTGACATCAAAGGTCGCGCTCACCCGTGGGGACACGTTCGTGTAATTGTACAGCGTCCCCGAGGACTGCACCGAAATCTGCGGCGCGATCAGATCCGCAATGCTCGGATTCGGTGCCTGTGTGGTGATCGCGTTGTACCCGGTCGTCTGATAGTCCAGCCGTGCACCGAGATTCAACGTGAAACGACCGACAGTGACCGTGTCCTGCGCATAGACGGAAATCCGCTGTTTCCAGTAGTCCGATTCACCGTTGAAGATGAACCCGGCAAACAGGAGACCACCCCCGAGGTCGATGTACGCTTCACCCAGCGGAAAACCCGTCTGAGAAGTGATATTCGCACGCCGGAACTCCGCGCCGATTTTGATCTCGTGGTTCCTGTAGTAGTAGATCGCCTGTCCGGTGAGGTGCACCGTCGGACGGTCGGTCTGATAGAACAGGAAGGTATTGTGCCAGACACGCCGCGTGTCGCGCCATGCAAACGTGTTCAAACCGCCCTGCGGAATCAGTTCAAACGGAATGGTGAAGTAGGACCCCTTCAGGGAAATGAACAGGTCATCGGTCGCAAAGAACTCGTCCTGGAGCTTGAACAGGTTCGAGGGGCCCTTTTGATTCCAGGTCGTCTCCGGCGGACGCGTGGCACTGGCACCACGGCCCTGTTTCGTCTTGTTTGCAAAGATATACAGCGCCTCCACCATATGGCGTCCGAACTGCGCGGTCACTTTCGCGTTCACATCGTTCAACTGCGTCTTGTCGTGCTGTGCCTGTTCCTGGGGATCAAACGTCGCCGGCGGGGTCAACCCGGCGGGCGGCGGTTCCGTGGGCACCAGCAGGTCGATGCGCTGACCGCCGTAAGCGATCCAGGCCCACAGTTTGTCCCGAATGATCGGACCGCCGAGGTTCGCGCCGAAGTCTTTCGTGCTGGCAACTTTATTGCCCCGGCTGGACGGGGAGAACAGTTGCTCACCGCCTTTTGTCCGATACTCGAGACAACCGCTCGGATCCTGCTGCACGCACTCGACATTATCCGAACTCAGACTGTCATCCGCCCAGAAGAAACGTGCGCCACCCGTGATCTTGTTGCCTGCACGACGTGTCACGAAGTTGATGATGACACCGCCGGTCATCGCCTCGATGTCGTGCGCGCCCGTGCTGATCTGCATTTCCTCGAATGCGTCGAAGTCGTAGTACATCGGCGATGCGCCGATGGCCGCCGGGTCCGTAATCGTGACGCCGTCCATGTTGTACTGATTGTCCGTGGAAAACGAACCGCGTCCGACAAAGATCGACTGCTGTCCGGACTCCGAGCCCCCGATATTCACACGGTCGACGGTCACGCCGGGCGCGAGTTCCAGAATTACCCAGGGGTCGCGTGCAGTCGGCAGGGTCTGGAGGACGTCTCGCGTGAGGTTCGCCGCGACTTTCGTGGACTTGGGATCCACCACCGGTGCTTCACCCCGGACGATAACCTCCGTGCCGGCACCCGGTGCAAGCTGCGCATCGACTTTCGTGTTCACACCCACGCGTACCGAAACGTTTTCCTTCACCACTGGCCGAAATCCCTCCATGCTGAACCGCACCATGTAATCATCCGCCGGCGGCAGGCTCGGTACACGATACTCCCCATTCGCGTCCGTAATGACAGCCAGAGACACGCCCGTGCTGTCAGAAGAAACTTCCACCGTAACCCCCGGCAGGGGTTCTCCCTCCGGATCGGTCACGGTTCCGTAAATCGTCCCCGTGCGGGCCTGGCCCCATAACATGCCGGCCCACAGGGCAACGACAGCCACACTCCATACGGCAATCCATTTTCGCATGCATCGCCTCCTTTGCACAGATCTCGTGTACAGATCTCGACCGCTACGCCCGAGGCCGCGTAGCCCAATGGAATAACAAGTTCGATGCCAGAAAGACGTAAAATAAATTATTTGTATAATATGAAAATATTTTGAGTTGTGCCCCCAGGTTCACAGGAGTATGGCGATTTTTTGATGGCGTGGGAGGACCGTGCAGCACACCGGCGATCCAATTTTTTGAATGCGTGGGGAATTGACCAAAATTTTGAATGGTGTGGAGAGAACGGCGCGAAGACCGCCGGGAAAGAACGGACATCCGGGATGCCCGATCCCCCGGCGGATCGATGGAAATTTTTTACGGTTTGTACCGGATACCGACCATGATCTGGAGATCCCACTGCGTTTCATCAAACGTCGGCGGAAGACCGAGATCCATCGCGGTAATCGGCGCAAAATCCGAAACCGCAAACTTGTATGTCGACAGGCGAATGTCCAGACGCCCGGAGAAGTGAGGCGAACCGGTAAAGATGTCCAGCCCCGCACCGAAGTTGAACACGAACTCGGATGCCGCTTTACCGCGCAGCGGAACCAGCCAGACAGAACCCGCGCCGCCATAAACATACGGCACGAGTTGCCCATCCGGATTCAGGTGAATTACCAGGTTCCCGGTGAGATACCAGTTGTCCAGGTCGTATCCGACGAGATTCTGCGTGTCCACGTCACCGAATGTCACACCACCGACGACCTCGATACCCACCCATTTGACGGGCACATACTCAATGGCGATGCTGTAGTTGGCATGCGCGGGACGGTCGAGCAACACGTTATTCTGTTGACCAAAGTCTTCGAATGTTTTACTGAGGTCTTTAATATTCGGTCCCGCCATGATGGTGAGACTGAACTCATTATCCCGATACTGCGCCCAGGCCGACCCGGCGAGTACGATCAGGACCATGCACACAACGCATACCTTCCAGTGACGCATATCCCCCTCCTTTGGGATGTGCGGGCGCAGGGGGGATAGACCCCCCTGCGCGATGATGCGTGAGGTTACGTTCGTTTAGAACCGCCAGATGAAGCCCACACGGAAGATGCGCGGTGCCAGCAGGTCACGGACTTTCTTGTAGGCTTCCTGATCGGCGCGGCCGTGCAACACAGTCGGAATATCCTCATTGAACAGGTTGAACACGTCCACACGCGTGGTCAGTCGACCCAGGACACCGATGTCGAACGACTTTTCAAGGCTCGCGTTGATCACCCAGTACGTCGGCAGCCGCTCATCACCCCGCCGGACCGTCCACACGTCCTTCCGGCTACCCCAGCCGGGGAAGCGCAGTTCGGCCGGGATCGTCGCCTGGTAGACACTCCGCAGCATGTACCCTTCACGCACGATGCCGCTCACACCCAGGCTGAAGCCGAGCGGCAACTGGAAGACACTGCCGAACTTCACCATCCACCGAACGTTGCCGAGCACGTGCGATGTGCTGTACTTCCAGCCGATCGTGGCATATTCCGTATCGTTGACCTGTTCGATATTCGTCGGGTCCAGGTATGCGCGGCGGCTATCAAAGTGTTCCTTCTGGGACTGCAGTGTGACCGAACCCATCAGCGTCCAGCCGTGGCTCATGCGCTTGTTGAACCGCAGTTCAACACCGTACGCTGTCCACCAGTAATCCGGACGTTCCGTGTAGAACCGTCCACCCGGATTCGGCACAGTGCACGCGTAATACGGCCAGCCACCGAACTCTTCCGGAATATTCCCGGCGGGCACCCAGCAGTTGTAGAACCGCTCGTCCACACCGGGCGGCATATCCGGACCCCAGGGCACCCACCACGTGTGGTCGAAATACCGCCGCCAGAACCCTTCGAGCGCGATGCCAAAGTCGGTGAACAACTCGTGCTCAATGCCGAGCGAGAGTTCCAGCGTCTTGCGGGATGGGAAGTTGCTATCAATGGCGACGTTCACTTCGTTCGGATTGCCGAGCGTGTGGTCAATGTAGAAGATGGCGCTGTAGTCAATCTCTTCCGGATCGGGAATCCCGTTGCCGTTCAGATCCGCCGGCCACCAGAAGTCGATCTCACGCCACTGCGTGGGCTGCAGCCGCCAGGCCGGCCCGATGCCGAGCTGGGACGGGAACAGCGCGACGCTGCCCTTCAGCACGGTAC
>CAZIRO010000038.1:0-19549 GCA_964541595.1 uncultured Acidobacteriota bacterium | reverse complement strand
TCCCCCGCCCATGCGATGCCCCGTCCGCTGTCTTCCGTCTCCCGTCCCGGATACCTGACACCTGCATACCGGACACTCGACACCGGACACCTGGGACCTGGGGCCTGGGACCTGAGACCTAATACCCGACACCTGAGACCCGAGACCTGAGACCCGACACCCGAGACCGGTGGCCACCGGCACACCGGTGGATCCGGTGGTGCGCATGTCCCATGGCCTGTCCCGATCCCAGTACCCCCCCATTTGCCGTCCCGATCGCGGAATGATAATATCAATCGAACCATCCCAACGGATCGTACGAGAACGTTACATGCGGTTGTCCGTTATCATTCCCGTGTTTAACGAGATGGACACGATCGAAACGGTACTCCAGCGGGTGCGCGCTGTCCCTCTGGAGAAGGAGATCATCATCGTCGATGACGGCTCCTCGGACGGAACACGGGAGTGGTTGACCCGTTTTCACGCACCCGATGTACAGGTGATCCTGCACGCATCCAATCGCGGCAAGGGCGCGGCCATTCGTACGGGGTTACAACATATCACGGGGGACGTGGTCATCATTCAGGATGCGGATCTGGAACTCGATCCCATGGAGTACCTCAAACTGCTGGAACCGATTCAAAAGGGAGAAACCCGGGTCGTGTTCGGTTCGCGGTTCCTGCAACCCCCGTCGGAAACCATATGGATGACTTACATGGCGAACCGTGTGTTGACCTGGCTGACGAACTGGCTGTACGGATGCCGGCTGACGGATATGATGACCTGTTACAAAATGTTCACCCGGGACATCGCGAAATCGCTGACGATCGAAAGCAACCGGTTTGAAGTCGAACCCGAGATCACGGCCAGGATCCTGGGCAGCGGCCACCGGATCGTGGAGGTTCCCGTACAATATCGTCCCCGGCGGTATCGTCAGGGGAAAAAGATTCGCTGGTCCGACTTTTTCCGTGTGGTTCGCGCATTGTGGAAATATCGGAAGTATGCGGTGCTGCAGGGAAAAGTGACAATCGAGGTGCCCGACAAAGGGTGACAAACATCCGAACGTTGCGATCCTGATTTCCGTCATGACCGCCCGGTTCTCTCCCGCGCCGGATATCCCTGCCGTTCCCGCACTGTTAACCGATGGGGGCACCGGCGGCGTTTAACGGTAAGAGATCACGGTTTTGAGGAGGTCATGCGATACCGACCCGTACACCGGACGTTGTTCATTGTGGCCACTGCGATCCTGGGACTTGGATGGGCATGTTATGAATCACTGCCGTTTCGAGCTGAGGGAACGTTCGAACGGGAGTTCCGGGTTGAAACCCCGCTGAATCTCGAAATCGAAAACCGTGCCGGGGATATTCGTATCGTCGGCTGGGACTCCCACCGCGTGGTCATTCGCGGCCGAATCGAGGCACGGGCATTGACCCAGGAGAGCGCTGACGAACTGCTGGAAACGATCCGTGCGCAGCCACCGGTGCGTCTGCACGATCCGCGATTGTTGCGCATCACGCCCGCACGGAAACGCGATCGACAACGCGTACGTATCGACTATGAACTGAACGTTCCCGTAGACACCGAAGTCGAGCTGCGCACCGGCGCCGGCGATATCGCAATCACCCGGATCACCGGTCCGACAACGATCACGGTGGGCGCTGGTCAGATCGAAGTGGAAGACATCCAGCGGAAGGTCCGCCTGATCTCCGGGGCCGGCGACGTTCGGATCCGACGCATCGATGACGATGTGAATATCACTACCGGTGTGGGGGACATCGTCGGCGAGCGTATCCATGGAGATATCGAATTGAAAACCGGTACCGGGGATGTCGAACTGTCTCGCGTGGCCGGAGAACTCGACGCCAAGATCGGCGTGGGCGACATCCGAATCTCCAGCGTCGAACTGCCGCAGGACGGTGCCTGGCGGATCGATGTGGGTACCGGAGACGTCGAAATCATTCTCCCGGAAGACGCGGGATTCTGGATTTCCGCAAAGACCGGCCTGGGTTCCGTTCGTATGGACTTCCCGTTGACCCGTATGGTGGTCACAAAACCCCGTGCGGTGGAGGGTACGGTCGGCGCGGGTGGGTTTCGTATGCATATTCGCAGTGGAATGGGAACCATTCGGATTCAATCCTGGCGCCCGGCCGAGCGCGAGTAATCCCCGCGTTATCCGATCCGATTCTGGACACCGTGATTTGAACCCCACCGGAAAACACGGTATAACTATTTACGGTGTCGGGTCGAACCGATGTCGTTCAGACCCGCGGCTGCAGGTGGGTCTTGCGCCTGTCGGTGCGGGATCGGACGACGTGCAGCGTATGGATTCAGAAGGTTCGTATATTCAATGGACAAACCCACCGCACTGGATCTGTTAGAACGAGCGCTTCGAGGCGGCTGGATCCGGCTGGACGACCTCCTGTGGGCCATCCGGGAAGTCCACCACCGCCATCCGGATACTGAACCGGATGTGGTGCACATCATTGATGTACTCGTTGCCAGCGGCCGCCTCGCTCCGCAGGTACTCATCAGACTGCGTGCGACGCATGCCGGACCGTCGCAGTGTTTCCCCCGAATGCAACAGTGGACCCGAGAACCCGGCACACCGGAGACCATTGAACTCCCGGACGAGACCGGGTATACGGATATCCTCCCGGAGATTCAGGACTGGACACGATACACGAATTTCCGGCTGCTGGGACGCGGCGGCATGGGCGCGGTGTATGCGGCCTGGGACCCGCAGTTGCAACGGCAGGTGGCACTGAAATTCCTGTACGCGCAGGATCCCCATCACGTGCGCCGGTTCCTGTTCGAAGCCCGGGCACAGGCACGGGTGGACCACCCCAATGTGGGTAAGGTCTACGAGGTGGGAGAGATCCACGGTCGCCCATACATTGCCATGCAATACATCGAGGGGCACACGCTCCGGGATCTCGCGCCCGCGCTGACCGTGGAACAGAAGGTGCGCATCTTCATTCAGATCGCCGAAGGACTGCATGCCGCGCATCGGATCGGGCTGATCCATCGGGATGTCAAACCGCAGAACATCCTGGTGGAAACCCTTCCGGACGGTACACTGCATCCCTATATCGTGGATTTTGGATTGGCACGCGAAATGACCGCCGAAGGCCTGACGCACACCGGAATCGCGGTCGGCACGCCGGAATACATGGCTCCGGAACAGGTCACCGGTCAGTCCACGCAGCTCGACCGACGCACGGACGTGTACGGTCTGGGCGTGACGATGTATGCGGTGTTCACCGGATCCCTGCCGTTTACCGGCGGATCGGCCGTTGAAGTCATGTTCCACATCCTGGACACGCTGCCTCCACCGCCGCGGAAGTTCAATCCGTCAATGCCGCGCGATCTGGAAACCATCATCCTGAAATGTATGGAAAAAGATCCAAACCGTCGATACGACTCCGCACGTGCAGTGGCCGAAGATCTACGGCGGTTCCTGGACGGTGAACCCGTTCTGGCCCGCCGTTCCGGGATCGGGTACCGGCTGTGGAAAAAGGCGCAGAAACACCGGTGGACGTTTGCCGTGACAGCCGTTGCGTCGGTACTGTCCATTGTTCTGGGCGGGTTGTGGTTACATACACGGTGGACGGCGGCACAGCAGGCACGAATTGCGAGCGAACTCGGACAACGTGTGCGGGTAATCGAGTCGATGATGCGGTACACGCACCTGAGCGTACCGCATTCGATCGTTCAGGATCGGGTCCGTGTTCGGCAACAGCTGCGGTCCCTTTCGCAACGCATCCTCCGGATGGGGCAACTGGCGCGTGCGCCGGGGCATTACGCTCTGGGTCGGGGACATCTGGCACTGGGAGAATACACGACCGCGCGGGACCATCTGCTCCGCGCCTGGCAGTCGGGATACCGTACACCCTCGGTCGCATACACCCTGGGACTCGTATACGCACGGCTGTACCGGAGGTATCGGCAGGCTGCCGCGCGACTGACCGATCCGGAAATGCGTGCACGGGCACTGGCCGAAGCTGAGCGCCAGTACAAACAACCGGCACTGGAGTATCTCCGCAAAGCCCGGGGATCGGGTGAAATGCCGGCGTATGTCACCGGGCTGATCGCGCTCTACGAAGGCCGTTACAACGCGGCCCTTGCAGCGGTTCAGACGATGCAGGGCCATCCATCCTGGCAGTATGAGATCGAACTCCTGGAAGGCGACATCCATATGGCACGGGGACAGGAATACCTGGAACGCGGTGCATACGCGGAGGCCCTGCGGGATTTCACCCGCGCCGGAAACGCCTACGGGCGTGCACTCCGGGTAGGACGCAGTGACCCCCGGGTATATCTCGCCGAATGCCGTCGATGGCTGGCCCTGATGCAACTGGCGATTGCGCAGGGTCAATCCCCGCACCGTGCGTTCCGTCGGGTACGGGAATTTTGCCGGGCCGTCCGGCAGATGGACCCCGGGGACATCCAGAGTTTGCTCATACGGGCGGAAGCCGGGGTGCATGTGGCTGCGTACCGGATGTTTCACACGGACCGTGATCCGCTCCCTCTGTTAACCCGTGGCATACAACTGATGCAACGCGTGGTGCATACCCACCCGCAAGAAACACAGGCCTATGTTTTGCTGGCCCGTGCCTGGCAACATCATGCCCGGGTGTGGGTGAACCGCGGTCGGAATCCCTGGTCGCTATTGAAAAAGGCGCGGGACGCGCTGCAGACCGCGATTCGTATCGCACCGGACAACGTCGCATTGTACGACGAACTCGGTGGGATCCATGCGACATGGGGGCGCTATCTGGCCGGTCACGGACGTGATCCCCGGTCCCCCTTTGCACAGGCGATTCAGGCCTACCAGCGGGTATTGCGCGTGTATCCAGACCTCGTACACGTCTACAACAGCATGGGAATTATCTATGGCGTATGGAGTGAATACGCACTTCAACACGGGATGGACCCGTCTGTATTTCTACAGCGATCCACCGAGGCATTCACGCGGGCGCTGCAATTGAATCCGCATAACGCCCGGGTGGCGAACAATGCCGGACTTGCACAGTTCAATATCGGAGAATACCAGCGACGGACCGGCCGGGACCCGACATCGGCGTATCGGCAGGCCGCCGATTTCTTCGAACAGGCGCTGCGGATCGATCCACTCTACCATTTATCATACAACAATGCCGGGATCGTATACGGTGCGCTGGCCGCCGATGCGGTACAACACGGTCGGGACCCGACCGCGTTTCTGGCGCGTGCCGAATATTTGCTGAAACGCGCACTTCGGATCAATCGCAATGCCCACGCATGGAACAACCTGGGCCTGATCCATAAGATCCGTGGAGAATACCTGTGGGTCCGGGGGAAATCACCTATCGTCCAGTACCAGCAGGCCATTCGTTCGTTTCGACAGGCCATTCAGATGAACCCCCGGTACATTCACGCGTTCAATAACATTGCAGCCACCGGTATTCTGGCGATCCAATATCTGCTACACCGGAACGGAAACCCGGAAGCGTGGTTCACGATCAGCCGACGTGCTGTACGGGTGGTTCAGGACATTGATCCCGGAAACATACTGGCGTATCGTTATCACGGCGTGTTGCTTTTACAGGAGGCCCGGTGGCGGATCCACGGCGGGGCCGATCCGACGACCGCATTTCGTCGCTCGCGGGATTTTCTGAATCGTGCCTATACACGGGACCCGCACGACGCGGAAACTTGCCGGGAGATCGCCGTCTGGGTGGTCACATTCGTTCGATGGCAGACCGAACGACGTGCGCCCCTGTCGGAGGAACACGTGATGCAGCTGATCCGGGAGGGTCTGGAGATGGCGCGTAAAGCCCGGATGATCGATCCGCGCGACGCCGAATCGTATCTGCTCGAGGGGATACTCTACGCACTGCGGGCACGGTACACGAATGACACGGCATCCCGTACGCAATGGCAGATACGCGCCCGGGAACGACGTGAACGGGCACTGCAATTGAATCCCTACCTGGCACGGCGATATTCCGAACCTATACGGCAGACCGCTCCCTGAAATTCCAATGCTCGATTCGGAAACCATCAGCGGTGGGGTGAGATGGATCCCCTGCAACAGGTACCCTTTGCACGTCTGCGAATGTCGCGCGCGATTGAGGACGCGATGTGCGCGCATGCAGCGCGGGAATACCCATACGAGTGCTGCGGGTTGTTAATCGGCACTCCAGACGGTGTGGTGCGGGAGATCCATCCCGTACCGAACATCGAAACCACCCGCCGCCATGACCGGTACACCATGGATCCGCTGGTGTACCGGCGGATCGAACAGCGTGCGGACGCCCAGGGGTGGCGTATTCTCGCGGTGTACCACTCCCATCCGGACCATCCGGCACGCCCGTCGGAAACCGATCGGTCGCGTGCCTGGCCGGATTTTGTTTATATCGTCATGCGCGTGACCGCGCAGGGCGTCGATACCTGGACCGCCTGGGTACTTAACGAAGCCGGGGTGTTCGTACCGTTCCCCGCGGAGGTCGTCGACTGAATGGTGCATCCCGGGATCCCGTGTATGCGCGGGAGTTCGTTGTCCCGTATTCCAGACCCGATCTCAGTGGCGGACCTGTTGTGCTTCACGAACGAGTACAGTACAGATTCGATACCACGTCTCGGGGATGTGACCCTGGCGGACGCCCAAACGTACGCCACATCCCGGTTCCTGCTGATGTAAACAGTCGTCAAACTGACAACGGACCGTACCTCCCACCCAGCGGTGCCACGGAAACGCACGGGCCACACGCAGCGGCGTGACGTCTGGAGACAACGTGCGTCGGGAAAACCCCGGGGTATCGGCGATCCAGCCACCTTCGGGCAACGGCAACAGGGCCGTCCACGTGGTCGTATGCCGGCCGCGCCGCGAACGCGGATCGATCTCCGCCGTTCGCAATCGCGCCCCCGGAATAAGTGCATTGAGTAGTGAAGACTTCCCCACGCCGGAGGGCCCGGCAAGGGCCGATACCCGATGGCGAATGTGCGGACGCAGTGCCTCCAGTCCTTCACCGGTCCGGGCACTCACACCGAGCACGGGAAACCCGGCGACGGCGTATTGCTGTGCCCATGCGGTCCATGCGGATCGATCGACCACCCGATCGATTTTATTGACGACAAACAATGTATGTACACGGTGGACTTCCGCCATGATGCGGATGCGGTGCATCATCACTTCGTCCAGGGGCGGGTCCTGCCAGCTCATCACGATGATGAGAACGTCCAGATTGGCGATTCCGGGCGGGATGATCCGATTCCGTCGGGGACGCACGCCGAGAACGACCGCCTCTGTGGGTGTAACCATCTCGTATTCCACCAGATCCCCTGCATAAATCCCGTTCGCCTCGCGGAATACGCGTTTCCGTGCAAATGCCCGCACTTCCGTACGGGTATCCTCACGCCAGATGCGAAACTGATTGCCGACGCGCCCGATGACCCGTGCGATTCCCACGATCAGGTCTCCGCATGCGGCCCGGAGTGTTTCTGCGGGTGCAAAGACGTTGCACCGTTCTGCACCACTATCGGGGGGGCAACATCGGCCTGACGAAGAGTGCGGTAGGTATCGTGTTTCAGCAGGTCGAATTCTGGATACGATCGCGCATTCGGCAGACCGCGATAGTGCGCCTGACAGTAATAACAGATCACGACTTCCGGCCAGATGCGGTACAGCACCCAATCCAGCGCCACGGCAAGGACCAGACTAATCCCCCACGTCCAGTACGCCAGTACCGCAGCCAGTACCACAATGGCGATACCCAACCGCACGTTAAAGTCTTTCTGGACATACAACTCTCCGATACGACATACCGGACAGCGGTCCATCGGTGCGGTGCGCGCGGACGGCGGCGGTGGATCGATCTCGGCATTGCACTGTGCACAGCGCGTCGCATCGTCCCACGTGCGTTCCGTCACATGACCGCAACGCGCACATCGCCAGGTAACCGTCCACATAGAAGTTGCCCACCACAAACAGACTCAAAGAGGGTTCGGATTGCACGAATCCACAGAAGTCCCCCGGATGGTCAACCGCCGGCATGACCGGATATCATATCTCACCCGTCAACACGTGCGCAAACGGCTCCATCGCATAAAATACGGCGACTCCCGGAAACGCGCGCTGAAGTTGCTCCCGCATCCAGATATACATCCGCCGGCGAATCGGCCATGCATACCGGTACAACCCATCCGGAGCGCGGACGAACGGACCCGTCCAGAAGGCTCGTGTGGCAAAACGTGCGCGTGCGATGGCTTTCAATGCGGTATCGAACCGGAGACTGCCCATCGAAATGAATGCCACCGCACGGCGCGGTACGACACCGGCCAGTGCGGCAATGAGATCCGCATATGCAGATTGCCAGCCGGGTGCACCGATCAGGGGATCGAAATGCAGGGCGACCCGGAATCCGGCCCGGGCCACCTCGCCCAGCCAGGCGAGGCGGACCTCGACGGGATCGGTCCAGATTTCCCACAATCGATCCCATGGCGACGGCGTCAGTGACACGCCGAACACCAGATTGGCGGGCGGCCGCTTGGGAAGCCATTCGTCCGGCACAGCCAGTTTCGTGCGGAGTTCAAGGAGATGCGCCGGATGGTGTTCCAGCCACGGGAGCAGCACCGGCCAGACATCGAGTACCCGTAGGATCACCCCGCTGTCCACATAAACCCCCGCGGCGAGCACCACGGGTTCCTCCGGTCGGAAGGCGGCCAGTGCGCGGTCCAGATCGTCCAGATTGACATACACGACCTGGTAGGGATGTTGCAGGTAGGACTGCAACACGCAATAGGTACAATCCATCGGGCAACCTTCACCGAGGTCGACCACCCAGACTGGCCGTCCGGGACCGTACCCGCTGTGCGGAGCAAACGGTCGCAACCATGCGCCTTTCTGATACCGCAACCAGAGCACACGTTTCCCGACCGCGAACACACGCCGCAGATCGCTCCCCAGAGACGCGGTCTCGAACGGTTGAACGGTCCACTGATCCGGGACGTTCCAGGGCGGCCGCACCCACCGTCGCGCTGCGTTTGTCGCCGCGGGTTCTACACGAACTTCCGTCCATCGGATCCACGGTCGCCGGTCCCGTGCGGGGGGATCGAGGTCCCGGACTTCGGTTAGACGTTCCAACCGGTGCGGTGACATCTGTCCCTGCTCGTTCGGAGAATGCTTCCATTCCTGAAATCGGGACAGGCCATGGGACACCGTGGGTCCCCATACGGTCATGCGCTATCCCCAGCCCATGCGATGCCCCGTCCCCTGTCTTCCGTCTCCCGTCCCGGATACCTGACACCTGGGACCTGAGACCTAAGACCCGACACCCGGGACCGGAGACCGGTGGCCACCGGCACACCGGTGGATCCGGTGGTTCCGCTGCCCCATTCCCTGTCCCGATCCCGGTTCCATTCGGTTCGCAATCCGCCCGGAAATATTGCATAATACATCGACGTGCGCAAGACCGCGGAGGACACACATGGGGATTCCTGTAGAAGTTTACGAAGTACTGGAAGACGCTCTGGGAAAGGAGCCCGCTCGTAAACTCGTGCACGGTATCGAGGCGGCTGTAGAGGCTGCTGTTACTGTTAAAGTCACCACTTTGCGGGATGAACTTCTGAATCGGTTGGTGACAAAAGAAGAGTTTTATGCACGGATCGATGCACTGCGGGCCGAATTGCGGACGGAAATCCAGGCGCAGATCCACGGACTGCGGACGGAAATCCAGGCGCAGATCCACGGACTGCGGACGGAAATGCAGACGCAAATCCACGGACTGCGGACGGAAATGCAGACGCAAATCCATGAACTGCAAGAACGGATCACGGCACTGGAAGAACGGTTTCGACGGCTGGATCTGAAAATGAACTTTGTACTCATTCTTCTGGTCTTATTGCTCACCGTGATGAATCCGACATTTACTGATCTTGTGAAGTCTATGCTGGGTTTGTAGCATCCCGTGCAATGTCTGCCACGGGAGATCGACCATGTGGGAACGTGTTCGTTTCATCGTATGGACCGTTGGATTTTACGCTGTCGGGTGGATCGGTACGGTATGGGCCGGAGAAACCGGTCAGATCGCGGGACAGGCCATTTCTCTGCCCGATCGGCTTCCCCTACCCGGCGTGACCGTTCGGGTATTGCATACACCGTGGACCGCGGTCAGCGATACGGACGGCCGATTTCAACTCATCGGGATCCCTCCCGGTGTATACACCGTGGTCTGTGAAGCCGAAGGATTCACACCCGTCCGGATTGCCGATGTCCAGGTACGCGTCGACGTGACCACAGAGATCACATGTGCAATGACACTCAAGGCCGCAGCGGTCATCGAAGTCGAAGCCGAACCTCCGGTCGATCGACGACAGCCGGCAACCCGTCATCTGATCACCCGTGCGCAGTCGAAAGCCGCCATACCTCCGGACATCTTCAGCCAGGCCAAACTCGTCCCGGGGGTGGTCCAGAACGGTGAAATCCTGGATTTCGTATTCATCCGCGGCACACCGCAACGTGCAACGGCCCTGCAGGTGGAGGGACTGGACGCGCGCAATGCCGTGCATCTATCGACCGGCGTGCCCGTATTTGCCAAAGGTGCCCTGGAAGCCATTGAAGTCATGACCGGCGGACTGGCGCCGGAGTATGGAAACGCGATCGGCGGCGTATTGAACTCCGTCATCTCCGGCGGCGAGGGCGAACGCACGTTTTACGGCGACGTCTCGTTCATCGCATCGGACGCGGCTCCGTTTGATACGGCTTCTCGCGCCGCCGATCAGCGGTTGCTGCAGACGGAGATCGGCTGGAACCCCCGACCCACGTTCGGTCTGAAGGTCGCGTTCGCACATTATGCAGGCGACGGCATGCCCTGGACATTTCGCGTGAATGACGATTTCGCGAACTTCACGGACCTGTGGCTCGTCGCCCGGTGGCAACCGAATACGCGCCATCGGTTCAAATGGATTTACGCGCGCGGACGCGGTGCAGCGCGATTTCACTCCGGTCCCACCCAAGAGGGTGTGGAAGTCCCCACGCTTTTCTGGCAAACACGGCCGCATGCAAACGACCTGGCACTGTTCGCATGGTACGGGCAGGCCGGCGGGCAAACGATCGCATCCCTCCAGATCGGTTATCTGCGTACGCGGGACGGAACCGGCCCCACCTGGGACGGGGATCAGGACTTCCTGACACCGGATGCACTCTTCACCCAGACCGTTCGGGCCGGCACAGCCGGCCGGTTGTGGTCGTTCTGGCCGGAAATCACGTTCTACACATCGCGCCGGTATCAGGCCCGGTTTTCCATCGAAACCATGCGCTGGTCCGGCCATACGGTGAAAACCGTGTTCGAGGCGCAATTCATCCAGATTCCGGAAGGGTATTACCGCAACTTCATGCCGGTCTGGATTCTTGCACTCGCCGGGTGTCCCGAGCAGCCCACGTGTCCGTTACCGATCCGGCTGCCGCTCACGGAGTTTCCGCTGTGGGTGGACTACACGGGCAACGGTACACAGATCGGCTGGGCACTGCAGGACGAATGGACCCTGCGCCCCGGACTGCGTTTGCTCTATGGGGCACGTGTGGACTACTGGTCCTATATGGAACAGCACGTCATGGTCAGCCCGCGGCTCAGCCTGACCTGGGAACCCCGATCCGGTACGATCCTGCGCATCGGCGGCGGACTGTTTGCCCAGCCGGTGCCGCCGGCCGCTGCCTTTCTGAAAGAACGGAATCGGTTCACCATCCTGAGCAGTGTATTTCCGGAACTCACCGGGGGCACAATCCTGTGGACGCGCACGTACGTCACGAATCCCGATACCTGCCGGCAAAACGTGTTGCTGTGCGATTTCGCACGTACGGATATGGTCGCGGAAAAGGCCGTACACTTCGAGCTGGAAGGCGCACAGTTCCTCGGAAAAGACTGGGCAGTCCGGATCAGTTTGTACTACCGGCGTCTTTGGGATATGGTCATGAACGGTCGCGGATTCCGGCATCCGGCCGGTGTGGATATGGCCAACCGGTGGCCGGATGCGCTGGTCAACGGCGGGAAAGGCCGCGCATACGGTGCCGAAATCAGTCTCGTCCGGATCCGGGGACCACTGCGCGGCTGGATCGCTTATACCTATGCGGTGGCCGAAGGTACATTTCCCTCAGCGGATTATCGCGGCGGTGGCATCCTGGATGGGACGTTTCGCCCGTTGAACTTTGACATTCGCCATCAGATCCAGGTCAATCTCGACTGGTCCACGGACTGGGCCGGTGGTCTGGACATCTCCACCCAGTTCCGCTGGAACACGGGATACCCCGCCACCCGCCGGTACTGGCACCGCTGGACGTGTACGACCGATCCGCAATCGATCGGGTTGCCACCCCCCGGCGCGTTGCCCATCGGACCGGACGGATGTATCTATATTCCGGATATTGACCCCCGTACGGGGTTCCAGCGCCAGGGGCTGTTCAACGCCGAACGTATGCCGAATTTCCTCAAATGGGATATCAAGATTGAAAAAGTCCTGTGGCACCGGGGGACCACGCAACTTCGCCTGGTGGTTCAGGCGGATAATGTACTGAACGCGAAGAATTACGGCACCTGGTCAACCGAACAGAACAGTTACATTGAAATCGACGCCGATACCGGCCAGGTGATCACGCAGGGCGCCCGCCTGGCCGATCGGCGGTTTCAGATCGGTGTGCGTCTCCTCTGGTGAATCCACCGCGGTGTATGCATATGACCCCGAAAGAACGCATCCGAAACTTTTGTATCATCGCCCATATCGATCACGGGAAGTCGACCCTTGCGGATCGATTCCTTGAACTGACGGGCGCGCTGTCCGCGCGCGAGATGGTTGAACAGGTGCTGGACACGCACGAACTCGAACGGGAACGCGGGATCACGATTAAAGCCCATACGGTGACGCTGTTCTACCGGACACGCGATGGTCAGACGTATACCCTGAACCTCATCGATACTCCGGGACACGTGGACTTCTCGTACGAAGTCTCCCGTGCCCTGGCCGCATGCGAGGGCGCGGTCCTCGTGGTGGACGCGACGCAGGGAATCGAAGCGCAAACGGTGGCGAATACATACCTGGCCCTGGAACACAACCTCGAGATTATCCCCGTCATCAATAAAATCGATCTGCCCGGCGCGGAACCCGAACGCGTTGCGGAACAACTGCGCAACTGGCTGGGATTCCGCAATGACGAAATCCTGCACGTCAGCGCCAAACTCGGAACGAACGTGCCGGCACTGCTCGAACGGATCGTCCGCGTGATCCCGCCGCCGACCGGTCGGATGGCCGCCCCCCTGCGGGCGCTGATCTTCGACGCGTGGTACGACCCTTACCGGGGTGTGGTCGCGATGGTACGTGTGTTTGACGGTACCGTACGCCGGGGTGACCGAATCCGGCTGATGTCTACGGGACAGGAATACGAGGTCCAGCAACTCGGGATCCGGACGCCGCACGAGGTCGATCGTGACGCGCTCGGTCCCGGGGAGGTCGGATTCCTGATTGCCGGGATCAAAGTCCTCGCCGAGGTCCGGATCGGCGATACGATCACGCACGCGGAACGGCCCGCGTCCGTGCCTCTACCCGGGTTTCGTGCCGTCAAACCGATGGTCTTTGCGAGTTTCTATCCGATCGGAGACACCCGGTTTGAAGACCTCCGGAACGCGCTGGAGAAACTGCGTCTCATCGACGCTTCCGTGCAGTTCCAGCCGGAACATTCGGACGCCCTGGGATACGGGTTCCGGATGGGGTTCCTCGGGTTTCTGCATATGGAGATCGTCAAAGAACGGTTACGCCGCGATTTCGGGGTCGAAGTATTGACCGCCGCACCGAGTGTCCGATACCGCGCGCGGCTGCGCAACGGACAGACGGTCGATATCGATACGCCGTCCCGTATGCCGCCACCGGAACAGATCGAGGGCATGGAGGAACCCTACATGAAAGTGTTCATCCTCGCCCCAGCGACATTCGTCGGACCCATTTTGCAACTCTGCGAGGCGTATCGTGGGGAACAGCAGAACATCGAGTACCCCTCCCCTGATCGCGTGCTCGTGACCTATCTCATTCCGCTGGCCGAGTTGATTACGGATTTTTATGATCGTCTGAAAAGTGTGACGCGGGGATATGCATCACTGGACTATGAAATGCACGCATATCGGCCGTCCGAACTGGTGAAAGTGAATATACTCATTAACGGCAAACCCGTGGACGCTCTGGCCATGATCGTCCATCGGGAACAGGCATACTACCGTGCACGTGCACTGGTACGGCGATTGCGAGAAGTCATCCCGCGGCACCTGTTTGAAGTGGTCATTCAGGCGGCCATCGGCAGAAAAGTCATCGCCCGGGAACGGATCCCCCCGCTGCGGAAAGACGTGCTGGCGAAATGTTACGGTGGTGACGTCACTCGTAAGAAAAAACTGCTGGAACGTCAGAAAGAAGGAAAAAAACGTTTGAAAAAGATCGGGCAGGTCAACGTCCCGCCGGAGGCCTTCCTTGCGGTTCTCCATCGAGGTGAGTAGGATCAGGAACATTTGGAGGAAAGTGGGTCATGCCACGTCGAGGGATCATTCGTGAATACGGTGAAGCCTTTATCGTGGCCCTGGTCCTCGCGCTGTTCGCGCGTACGTTCGTGTTGCAGGCGTTTAAGATTCCCTCCAGTTCAATGGAACCCACACTGCTCATCGGTGACCACATCTTTGTCAACAAATTCGTCTACGGCCAGACCGCGTTTGCCTTTGAACGTATCTTCCTGCCGGTTCGGGAAATTCGCCGGGGGGACGTCATCGTGTTCAAGTTCCCGGGGCGTCCGACCATGGATTACATCAAACGGGTGATCGGCGTCGGCGGCGATGAGGTCTTCGGCAAAGACGGGGTGGTCTACGTGAATGGCCAGCCGCTGGACGAACCCTATGCGGTCCATCACCACGAAACGTGGGGGTTCGGTCTGCGCGACGATTTCGGACCGGTGCGGGTTCCGCCCGGACACTATTTCGTTATGGGCGACAACCGCGACAACAGCGACGACAGCCGGTTCTGGGGTACGGTGCCCTATTACATGGTGAAAGGGCGTGCGTTTCTGATCTACTGGTCTTTTGAACCTCCTGAACGAGACTATTATAATCCTACTCGCAGGCGCTCACCGGTTGAGGCGTTGCTGGATACATTCGCGATTCTGAACCCGTTGCGCACCCGCTGGTCGCGCATGTTTCACATCATCCGGTAAACGCGAGTGGAAACCCATGCATCCGGATACCCGGGAACGTGCGGTGACGACCCCATCGGGTGGATGGTATCGTATCTCGGAAGTCGCGCACCGCACGGGGCTCACACCGTCGACCATTCGGTTTTATGAACGCGAATTCGGGTTTTTCGTTAAATCACACCGTACCTCCGGCGGACACCGCAGATACGACGAAGAAGCCATCCGCCGCCTGCTGTACCTGAAATACCTCATTCAAAACAAGGGCCTGTCCATCCGTGAGGTCCAGCGTCGATTGCTGCGCGGAGAGGACTATGCCACACTCCGCCGTGAAGTCGCTGCCCTGCACGAAGCGGTGGAGATCCTGATGCGTGAACTGCATCAACTCAAGCAGTACATCCATCAACTGCAGGAACGGGTCCACCTGCTTGAACAGGAACGGTCGGCGCGGGGTATCAAGCGATGGCTGCGGTAACGCAATTCCGTACCTGGGCGGAAACGCTGGCGGATTGTTCACCCGCATTTTTGCAGCATGTAGAACACAAACTCCACCGCGTGGAACAGATGATCGAATCGCTGCTTCGACAGGAGGCGCCGTTCATCCGCGAGGCGGGTCTGTATATCCTGAAAGCCGGTGGGAAACGGCTGCGTCCGCTGCTCCTTATCGTCGCCGCACAACTCGGGGAATACACCGATGAGGATGACGTCTTCTTCGGCGTCATCGTGGAGTACATTCATACGGCTACACTCGTGCATGACGATATCATCGATAATGCCAAAGAACGCCGCGGTCAGGTATCGGCCAACTGGCGGTGGGGTAATCATGTGGCCGTTCTGCTCGGCGACTATTTCTATACGAAAGCCCTGGCGCTGGCACTGGAGTATGGCAATCTCAAAATCCTGCGGATCCTCTCCCACATTACCCTGCAAACCCTGCAGGGTGAGATCGCTGAACAGCACCACTTCGGGGATCTGTGGATCTCGGAACCGAAAATCATGGACATCATCGTGCAGAAAACGGCGACCCTATTTTCCGGATGCTGCCAGATCGCGGCCATCCTTGCCGGAATGCCGGCGGAAGCGGAAACCCGCCTGGCTGAGATCGGGTTGAACCTCGGGATCGCGTTCCAGATTGTCGACGATCTGCTGGACTATTCTGCGGACCCGTATCAGTTGGGGAAACCCGTGTTGCAGGACCTGATGGAAGGAAAAGTCACCCTGCCGTTTTACTATCTGTTGCGTCGCGCACCGCTGGCGGAAACGGCACGGCTGCGAGAAGCATTCCGCGACGGCCGGATGACCGACGCTGAAAAGGACGAACTGCGGCGGTTAATGGAAAAGTATCAGATCTTGCCGGAAGTGCATGCTATCGCGGAGTCTTATGCCCATCGAGCCATTGACCTGTTGCAGACGTTTCCGAGCAACGACGCCCGTCGGCTGCTGGAAGGTCTGATCCGGTTTATTATTGCCCGACACCATTAAATGATTAATTACAGGACCTATAGGTCCTATACGACCTATAAACTATGGAACGGTTGCATCGGTTGTTGTATCAAAATCGTGCCGTGTTGAAGGGCCATTTTCAGTTGAGTTCCGGTCTGCACTCTGATACGTACGTGCAGTGCGCACGTATCCTGCAGTACCCCTGGTATGGAGAGGAACTCGGTCAGGCACTCGCTGACCAGATTCGTGCCCAGGCAGAACCGGATTGTATCGTGAGTCCAGCACTGGGCGCGATCCTGATCGGCTACGAAGTCGCACGCGCGTTGCAGGTCCCGTTCCTGTTTACGGAACGTGTGAACGGTACGATGACCTTACGGCGTGAACAGCAGATCGCACCGGGTACCACCTGCTGGATCGTCGAGGACGTGATCACGACCGGAAAATCCACCCGGGAAGTCGCCACGGTGATCGAACAGCACGGTGGTCAGGTACTCGGATGCGCGGCCATCATCGATCGTCGTTCGGCTGAACACGCCGATCTGCCCTGGCCCTGTGTGGCACTATTGCGAATGGAAATCGCGACACATCCGCCGAATACCTGTCCCCTGTGTGCACAGGGTGTCCCCCTGCTGACGCCGGGCAGCAGGAAAAAAGGATAAGACCTGTAGGTCCGATAAGACGTATAGGTTCTATCCTTTCAGAAACGACACGGCCACGCCCAGACCCCCGCTCACACAGAGCGTCGCCAGTCCCGGAGAGGCCGAGCGTTTCTGCATCTCGTGCAGCAGCGTCACACAGATGCGTGCCCCGGTCGCACCGATCGGATGGCCCAGAGCAATGGCCCCGCCGTTCACGTTGACCCGAGCACGATCCCATTCAAGTTCGCGCTCCACAGCAAGGATCTGCGCGGCAAACGCTTCATTGCACTCGATAAGCGCATAATCGTCCAGATGGCGATGGAGTTTTTCCAGTAACTGCCGGACGGCAGGCACGGGACCGATGCCCATGATCTCCGGCGGTACCCCCACGACCGTGTACGCCTCCACCACGGCCATGGGGGGGTATCCGAGCTGTTGCGCCACCCGCGCACGCGCGATCACCAGTGCCGCCGCGCCGTCCGTAATGCCGGAAGAGTTGCCCGCCGTGACCGTCCCGTTTTCTTTAAATACCGGTCGCAACCGCGCGAGTTTTTCCATGCTCGTATCGCGTCGGGGATGTTCATCCGTATCGACCGTGACGGAAGGGCCCTTGCGCTGCGGGACCTCCACGGGCACGATTTCGTCCCGGAACCGGCCGGTATCGATCGCCCGAATCGCACGTTGATGACTGAGCAACGCGTAGGCGTCCTGGTCCTCGCGGGAGATCCCGTATCGCTCAACGAGATTCTCGGCGGTCTGTCCCATGAGCAGTCCGCTCAGCGGATCGAGGAACCCATCGCGGTAATTACCATCCACGAGCACGCCGTCCCCGAGTCGATACCCTTCAAACCGCGCGCGATCCAGCATGTACGGCACCCGGCTCATGGACTCCATGCCGCCGACGAGCACGATATCGGCATCTCCAAGAAGAATCGCGCGCATTCCGGAAATGAGTGCCTGCAGACTGGACGCGCAGGCCATATTGACCGTGTAGGCCGGCTTTTCCACGGGAATGCCAACACGGTAGGCCACCTGGCGGGCCGGGTTGGGTCCGCATCCGGCCTGTCGAGCAATGCCAAATATCGTGAGATCGATCCGTTCCGGGGGCAATGCGATGCGGGTCAGCGCTGCCCGCGCGGCCCATACGCCCAGATCGACCGCCGTCAGAGGCAAAAACACGCCGCCGAAATTGCCGATCGGGGTCCGCACCGCACTCAATACAACGACCTCATCCCGCATTATATCCCTCTTTTACGGAGTTCTTGACACTTGTATTTCCCGGACTCTTTACTCCTGCTTCATTGACCAGATGTTCTGTAGAGGCATTATAATTATGATATGTTGCAACGTGGATGTAAGCAAGTGATAGCTACTGAGATCGGGACAGGAAATGGGACATCAAGGGGGAATTCCTTCATCGACGAAGTAGGAGAGGAGCATGAGTGCATCGACCAGGCGACAGAACTCGCGCCAGGCGTGGCGGAGGGCCTCGAGGAAGGTGGGGCCGCGCGTCCGGTCGGGACGCCGAAGCAGGACGAAGCAACCCGAGTAACGCGGGCGTTCCCAGTGGGTCAGCACGTGGTCCCGCACGAATTCGCCCACCCAGACCACCAGGGCATAGGCCAGCAGAGCAATCCACAGCAGGAGGTCAACGATGCGTTCGGACCGACTCATGTTGTCGTCCATGCGCAGCAGGTTTTTGAGGTCCCGGAAGGATGCTTCGATGGTCATGCGGGTCAGGTAAAGACGCACGGCGCGCCAGGGGTCGATGGAGGTCACCACAAACAGCGGTTCGGGCGCATCCGGCACCCAGGTGCCGGCCACATGCACCGCCACCTCGCCTCTGTACCACACGTTCCGCCACACCTTCGTTTCCCCGCGGGCCAAAAGGAGCGTCAAACGCCGTCCCTGCGCATCATCGATGTGCGCGCGGGTGTTGAGCCGAATGACGTATTGCACGCCCCTACAGGTCAGATACTGCAAAAACTCCGTGTACCCAAACTCCCGGTCCAGCATCAGGGGTTTGTCGCCCAGCACCTGCCGCAAGCGGTCGACCGCCTGCATGTGCTCCATATTGCGCGAACGTCCCTGTTGTTGCAGCGTCTGCGAGGAAAACCGCAGGATAAAACAGGGCAACACCCGCCCCTGCCAGGGAAATCCCAGCACCAAAACCCAGTATCCGCGCCTCTTGCCACTCCGCACTCGCCCCACCCACGGCGTCTTGTGGCTCCAGGGACGTTCCACTTGGAATGCTCCCCAAAAATTGGACCATTCATTATGATAGGGTTTGGAGGAGGGC
>CAZIRO010000037.1:0-19797 GCA_964541595.1 uncultured Acidobacteriota bacterium | reverse complement strand
GTGGCAGGTGTCGGGTGGCAGGTGTCGGGTATCCGGGACGGGAGACAGGAGACGGAAGACAGGGGACGGGGCATCCCATGGATCGGGGACATCGCATGGCCGCATGGGCACCCACGATGTCCCATTGCCTGTCCCGATCCCCGACCTGATGTGTGTTCTTCCGATGGGACAGTTGTCGTATTTGGAGGTCACTCGATGGTCGACGGGGGCATCCGGACGGCGCCGGTTCGAAGATGGGTCCCCGGTCGCGGATCGCTTGGCGGGTTTTGCATGTGCGGCAGCACTGCATATACTGGCATCGATTTTGCACATCACCGCGTGCAGTGGTCCATTCCACCGATGGAGGTGAACCCATGCGCATCCGACGATCCATCGTCATCCTGCTGGGACTGATCGGCGGATTCCTGTGCGGCGGCCTGGGCGCAGCCCATGCAGAATCCCTCTCCATCCGCATCGGTGCGCTCATCCCCCGTGCGCAGAGTGATATCTGGGACCTCAACATCGCTGAGACAACGTTCACCCGGACCCAGTTGATCGGCGGAATGCTCGGTGCAGGTATCGATATCTTCTGGAGCCGGTGGGTGAACACGTCCCTGTTTGTATACGCGTATGAACGGGATGTCGACGTGGAGGATCGGGATTTCGTATATCCGGACGGTACGCCCATCGCACGGACGATTACACTGAACGTCGTACCCATCGAAATGACCCTCAAATTCCTGCCACTCGGTCGCATGCGCCGCGGGGCCATTCCGTATCTGGGCGGCGGCGTCGGATTGTATATCTGGAAGTACCATGAGATCGGGGATTTCGTGTTCGACCGGTTTGGTGATCCGTTCATCGATTTTGACGAGTTCCAGGCGAGCGGTGTGGAGATCGGATGGCATGTCCTCGCGGGGATACAGATCCGGATCGGTCGGCGATCGACCCTGGATTTCGAGATCAAATACCATGACGCACGCGGCGATATGGGTCGGGACTTTCCGGGGTTCAACCCGATTGATCTGAGTGGCGTCAGTCTATTGACCGGGATTTCGTTCTGGTGGTAAGCGCGACCGTCCGTTTTCACTTGATCTTTGCGATGAAAGGAATTATGCTAACGATGACGATGCACTGGTTGCAGGATATGTATTATGGCGGGTCGCTATACTGAACGTGTGGTACGGATTTTAAATTTTGCCCGGCAGGAAGCGATCGAGGCGGGCAGCAACCTGATCGAAGTGGAGCACCTCCTGTTGGGCCTGCTGCGGGACATGAGCGACTCGATGGTCATTCTCCTCCGCCGTTTTCGCCTGGATCCGCGCGAAATGTATGCAGAAGTCCAGCGACGTATTTCCCAGTCCGGCCCGTTTTACATCAATGAACCGCGTCTGTCCTCGCGTGCCGAACGGGCACTGGATTATGCTGTCAAAGAAGCCGAAGCTCTCGGCACGAAAACCCTCGGACCGGAACACATCCTCCTCGGGATCCTCCGTGTGGAAGACAGTTTCGCCGGCCGATACCTGCGATTGCGCGGATTGACGACGAACCGGGTCCGTCAGGAGATCGTGCGGATGAATAAAAATCGGGCCCTGGTCCTGAAGACGGCCCGGTTCCCCAAAGATTCCCCGATCCTGAATGAGTTCTGTCGGGATCTGACGAGTTATGCGGAGAATAACCTCCTGGATCCGCTGATCGGTCGGGAACGGGAACTCGAACGCGTGATTCAGGTGCTCAGCCGGCGGACGAAGAACAATCCGGTACTCGTCGGTGAACCCGGCGTGGGGAAAACCGCCATTGTGGAGGGTCTGGCACAGCGGATCGTGCGCGGAGAGGTACCCGCGTGTCTCATGGATCGGCGGATTCTGAGTCTCGATCTGGCCGGTCTGGTTGCCGGCACGAAATACCGCGGTCAGTTTGAAGAACGCATGCGTGCTCTCATTCAGGAACTCATCGATAATCCGGAAGTCATTCTGTTTATCGACGAGGTCCACACGCTGGTCGGGGCAGGTTCCGCGGAAGGGTCGCTGGACGCGTCGAATATCCTCAAACCGGCACTGTCCCGCAGAGAGATCCAGTGCATCGGTGCCACGACACCGGCGGAATATCGAAAGTATTTCGAAAAAGATCGGGCGCTGGAGCGGCGTTTTCAACCGATTTTTATTCATCCGTCTTCGGAAGAGGAGACCTATCAGATTCTGCAGGGGATCAAGTACCAGTATGAAGAGTATCACCAGGTGCACTATACGGACGAAGCCCTGCGGGCGATCGTGTACCTGTCGAACCGGTATATCAGCGACCGCGTGTTACCGGACAAGGCGATCGATGTAATGGACGAATGCGGGGCATACGTCAAGATCATGGCCGAGCGGGAAGCGCCGCGACCCGCGGCCCGCACATCGACGCACGAGGAGGACAATCTCATTGAGGCACTGGATCGATGGCTGGTGGATGCATCGCAGGAACCGTCCGAAACGCAGGACACGTCGTCCGAAGATGCGGAGAATCCCGTTCGTTTTATTGTCACTGAAGATATCGTGGCGGAAGTCGTCAGTCGCTGGACGGGAATTCCGGTCCAGAGCCTCAAGGAGAGCGAAAAGGAACGGCTGCAACGGCTGGATGTGGAACTGCGGCGCTGGATCATATCGCAGGAACACGCGATTTCGGCGATCGTACGTGCGATTCGCCGTTCACGCCTCGGACTGAAAGATCCGCATCGTCCCATCGGGTCGTTCATCTTTCTGGGTCCCACCGGCGTGGGCAAGACGGAGGTCGCCCGGCAACTCAGTCGTGTCCTGTTTGGCAGTGAACAGGCATTGATTCGGTTCGACATGTCCGAGTTCATGGAAGCGCATTCCGTTTCGAAACTGATCGGTGCACCTCCCGGATACGTCGGATATGAAGAAGGGGGGTTGCTGACGGAAAAGATTCGCCGTAATCCGTACTGTGTGATCCTGCTGGACGAGATCGAAAAGGCGCATCCGCAGGTGTTCAACATTCTGTTGCAAATTCTCGATGACGGCCGTCTGAGCGACGCCCTCGGGCATACTGTCGATTTTCGGAACACGATCATCATCATGACCTCCAATCTCGGCACGCGGATCATTCAGAACAAACCGCAGATGGGGTTTCAGGGTACCAGTGATCGGGAAGGCGATTACCGGACCATCCGGAATCGTGTGATGCAGGAAGTCAAGCAATACTTCTCACCGGAATTCATCAATCGTGTGGATGACTTCATTGTGTTTTATCCGCTCTCCGAGGAGGACCTCCACAAAGTCCTGGACCTGATGGTCGAACGGCTCAATCAGGAGTTGCGACAGCGCAACAGCGGGTACGAGATCCAGTTGACCGATCGCACGAAGACGTTCCTGCTCAACGTCACGCGCGGAGAACGCCAGTATGGGGCACGACCGCTGAAACGCGCGTTACAGACCTATGTCGAAGACGCGCTCGTCGATTACCTGCTCGGTCAGGGGGTCGAGGCTCCGCAGGGAACGATATGGGTGGATGTGGATGATAACGATCAGGTAACCTTCCGGTTTGCAGAACCGGAACCCGCGCCGGTATAAAACACACTGCGTGCTGTCGAACCGTCCTGAGCCGCGCATCATGGACCATTCAACACGAATCGGAAGCACACGTGTGAGGTGTCCGCATATGCGGGGTTGCACGGGTCGATGGATCGTGCTGATTGCATGGATCGCGCTGGGATGGTATTGCAGCGTCCCGATGGGCTGGGGCCAGACCGCCTTAAAAGTCACACGTATCGAGTTTCAGGGGTTGCAGCGGGTCCCGGAGACCACCGCGCGGTATTACGTCCGTACGCGTGCGGGTGATCTGTACGATCCGGAAATGTTGCGGGAAGATTTCCGGCGTCTGTGGGGATCCGGTCTGTTTCAAAACCTGCGCCTTGAAACCCATCGGGACGCAAACGGTGTACGGGTGGTCTTTGTCGTCGAAGAGAAACCCGTGATCGAGGAGATCGTCTGGCCCGAAAAGATGAAACCGCTCAAGCAGTCCGATATTGAATCAAAAATGGCCGAGACCGGGCGGACGGTCTTCGCGGGGGATCTGTACGACCCGTATCGTGTCTTTCAGGTGGAGGACCTGATCCGGCAGATGCTGATCCAGAAGGGGTATCAGTTTCCCGAGGTTCGCGCCGAGATCCAGCCCGCCGGTCCGGGTGCGGTCCGCCTGGTGTGGCATATCGATCCGGGGGAAAACCTGCGAGTCGGCCGTATCATCTTTGATGGCAATCACGCGTTTTCGGACATCAAACTGCGCAGTCTGCTGCCCATCAAACCGTCTTCCCTGTGGTGGCGGATCTGGGGGAAAGACAAGTACGATCCATCGAAACTGGAAAAGGGTCTGGAGAAATTACGTGATTTTTATTTCAACCACGGATACATTGACTTCCGCGTGGGGGAACCCCGTGTGGAAGTTTACACGGACATCTCCTGGTGGGATGGGGATCCGGTTCGGCGACTGAAGATCATCATTCCGGTGGAAGAGGGCCCCCGGTACCGTATCGCGGACGTGCAGTTTGAAGGCAACCGCGTCTTTTCGGACGACGAACTGCGTCGCATGCTCTTCTTCCGGCCCGGTGAGTGGTATGTCCATAAGAAAGTCCAGCGTAGCGTACAGGCCATCCAGGAGTCCTACGGCAATCGTGGATATATTTTCGTGCAGGTCGCCCCGGAATTCCGTAAATCGGTGCAGGGGGACACGCACACGCTGACCCTGGTGATGAATATCCGGGAGGGAAAACCCCAGGTCGTTCGACGGATCGAGTTTCAGGGGAATACGTATACCTACGACCTGGTCGTGCGTCGTGAACTGGAAATCTATGAGGGTCAGTTGTTCACGCTGGAAGCTTTTCGTCGCAGTTTGAAGAAGATCTTTCGCCTCGGATATTTCGATAAAGTGGAACCTGAAATCAAACCTGTCGAAGGGAAGGACGACCAGATCGACGTCATCATCAAGGTCCATGAAAACAAACGGAATCAGTTTCAGTTCGGTGGCGGGTACAGTGAACTGGAGGGATTTTTCGCGCAACTCGGGTTTGCCACGCAGAACCTGTTCGGTACCGGAAAAAACATTTCGTTCTCGGTGCAGTACGGGAAACGGATCAAAACGTATCAGATCTCCTATGTGGACCCGTTCTTTATGATGACCGACTGGCGTGTCGGAATTGATATTTACAATACATGGAGCGACTTCTTTATTTACGAGCGGCGCAATCGGGGTGGGGGGATTCTCCTCGGACACCCGCTGACCAGTTTCCTGGATGTCCGGATCGGCTACAGTTACACGCAGGTCCAGCTTGAAGATATCAGTCCCAGGCTGCTGGAACGCGGTGTGTTCGGTATCCCACCGGAAGAGTTCCTGGCCAGCAATCGGCGCGATAGCCGGTTGACCCCCTCGCTGGTTTACAATTCGCTGAACGATCCCATTGATCCCACACAGGGGACCTATGCGACCGTCTCGCTCGGGTTTTCCGGATCGTTCCTGGGCGGTGATGTTCAGCTGGTGCGCCCTACGGCGAAATGGACGCATTACATTCAGGTCAATCGCCACAAACACCGGTTTGCCTGGAACCTCGAAGCCGCCTGGGTGATCCCCTACGGTGGACAGCGTGTGCCGTTCTATGAACGGTTTTTCCTAGGTGGAGATTTCACAATCCGGGGGTACGACTTTCGTACCGTCGGACCGATCGATCCGGAAGTCAGTCGCCGATACACTGTGGGGGGAACGAAATACGTATTGTTCAATCTGGAATACATCATTCCGGTCAGTGAATCCCCGTTGCGTCTGGTGTTTTTCCTGGACGGGGGCAATGCCTTTGCCGAGGATGAACCGATCAATTTTGGACAATTACGGTATTCGACCGGAGTGGAATTCCGTATTATCATTCCGGCATTGATGACCCCGATTCGTCTGATCTTTGCACGCAACTGGAATCGTGGTCCCGTGCTGGCGCCGGCGTGGAACTTCCGGTTCGGTATCGGTAAGAGTTTTTAACTGAGATCGGGACGGGGAATGGGACATCGGATGGACTGCATGTGTGCCCGCGGTCCGGGGCCGGGGGCAGGTGTTGGGTCTCAGGTGTCAGGGAACGACATGCGTAGCGGCATCGATATACCGCTGCCGACATGAACCGTTCTGTGTCCCATGCCTGTCCTGAGTTTCAGTTTTTAACGATGTGCATCATGGAATCCCAAACAAACATTTGGAAGGGAACCATGAAGTACGCACGTTACCTGATCGCGTTGGTCGTCGGATGGGGACTGATCGCCGGAGTGCCGGCTGGCGCCCAGTCCCTGGCAGACGCCGCGAAAAAAGAAAAAGAACGCCGTAAAAAGGTGGAAAAGGAAAAGAAGGTGCGGGTGATCACCCAGAAGGATATTGAAGAACTCCGGAAAAAGTACGGCCTGACCGAAACGCGACCTGCACCCGCACCGACACGGCGCACCGTGGTTCGGGAAGAGGAGCGGGAGCAACGCCAGGAAACGAAAGAGAAATACCTCGAACGCTATCAGCAGGTCAAACTGGAGATCGCCAGGAAACGGCAGCAGATCCAAAAACTCGAGCAGGAACTCAACATCCTGACCACGGGGTACCTCGGGTCGGTCTTCCCGCAGGAGACCCAGTCGCTGCTGCAGGAGATCGCACGTAAACGGGACGAGATCGCGAAACTGAAACAGGAAATCCGCGAGAAGGAAGCCGAACTGCGCAGGATTGTGCGGGAGGCGCGACGTGCCGGGGTGCTGCCCGGTGATTTCCGGAAGGCGGACAGGGAAATTCAAACGCGGCTCGGGCAGTCGTCCGGGCGTTCGGGCACCTCATGAGATCATGATTGAGCGGATGTTCCGTCTGGACGGAAAAACGGCGTTGATTACCGGAGGTACATCCGGTCTCGGCCGGGCCATGGCTGAGGTCTTTCTACAGGCCGGTGCGCGTGTATTTATCACTGCACGCCGGAAAGAACGAGGCGCGCGCGTGGTGGAGGCACTGACGGCGTACGGGGATATCCAGTTTTTTCCCGCGGACGTCCGGCAGGCCTGGGACGTCGATCGCCTCTTCACATGGCTGCACGGGCAGACCACCCGATTGGATATCCTGGTCAATAACGCGGGGATTCTGCAGGTTCGGGATCTGACAGAAATGACCGAGGAAGAGTGGACACAGGAATTGGATGTACACGTGAAAGGTGCGTTTCTCTGCACGCAGCGGGCATTGCGGTACATGCTGGGTCAAAACGAAGGGGTCATCCTGAATATTGCGTCTTACCTGGGCATGCGCGGGGGGTCGGGGTTGACTCCGGCATACAATGCGGCCAAGGGAGCCCTGATTACGCTGACCAAGACGCTGGCCGTGCGGTATGGTCCCTACGGTATTCGGGCGAACGTGATCTGTCCGGGGTTTGTGCCGACGGAACTGAACCGGTTCGTCTTTGACGAGGCACCGGATCCCGACGCCCGCCGCCGCGAAATCGAAGCCCGGTATCCCCTGCGCCGGTTGGGTGAACCGCTGGACATCGCGCTGGCCGCGTTATATCTCTGTTCGGATGCGGCGCGATGGGTGACCGGTGCCGTACTCATTGTGGACGGCGGGCTGTCAGCACGCTGAGGAGTCAGCATATGCGGTTTGCCTGGTATAGGATAGCCTGGACGATCAGTGCAATCCTGGTTGCGGCACCTGCGTGGACGCAGCCGCAGAGTGGATTCACGCAAAAGGACCGGGAATTGCTGATAGAACTCAGGGTTCGTATACTGGAAATTGACAAGCGATTCGAACAAATTGACAAGCGATTCGAACAAATCGACAAACGGTTCGAAGATATTGACCGGCGGTTTGCCCATGTAGAGCAACGGATCACGGATTTGCGCGATGATATGAACCGTCGTTTCGAACAGTTGATGCACTTTTTGTATATTCTCTCCGGTATATTCACTGCACTTGTTGTCACAGTTATCGGGTTTGCTTACTGGGATCGACGAACAATCATCCGTGAGGCCCGTCGTGAAGCCATCGAGTGGATCGAGCAGGAAGGTGCCTGGCGGCGCCTTCTGGACGTTTTACGCGAGTGGTCGGAGGAACACCCGCGACTGGCGGAAATCTTGAAACGTCACCATTTGCTGTGAACCGAATGTGCAGCTGAAATCGGGACAGGCAATGGGACATCGTGGGTGCTGACTCGGCCATACGACGTCCCCGTCCCTGCGGTGCCGGCTATGGATATTGGGCCCCGCTCATCTCGCACAAGCGGGCACGTATCCAGGTGGTGATTTCCGTCATCGTGGGTGGCGTGGTCCACCAGAGGATATCACGTTCTCGCCGGAACCATTGCATCTGTCGGCGTGCAAGCCGCCAGGTGGCACGATCGATGGCTGCGAGCAGGTCCGTTTCCGGTACTGGACGCCCCCGCATCCACCATTCCGCGATCGCGCGGTATCCGATCGATTCGAAAACGGGTGCGGCCGGGTCGGTACCGGCCTCGAGCAGCGCAATGACCTCATCCAGCCAGCCGGATCGCCACATGGCCCGATTCCGTTCGATAATCCGGGCACGCAGATGTGTCCAGGGGGGCATCAACCCGAGCGCAACGGATGGCCAGACGGGACGGTGCCAGCCTGTGCGCCAGGCGGAAGCGGGGCGACCGGTGGTGTAGTGGATCTCCAGTGCCCGGATCACCCGGCGGGTGTCGTGCGGATGAATCCGTGCGGCGGATTGCGGGTCGAGACGCTGCAGTTCCGCATACAGGACCTCTACACCCTCGGCGCGTGCCCGGATCTCCAGTTCGGCCCGAACGGTCGGGTCCGTGGCCGGCGGGGGATGCAAACCGAAGCGGAATCCCCGGTAATACAACCCCGATCCGCCCACGAGGATCGGCAGTTGCCCCTGCGCCCAGGCGTTCAGTACTGCCGCACGCGCGTGCCGAATAAACGTGCCGACAGAGGGTCTCTGGTCGGGATGCAACCATCCGTACAGAAGGTGGGGAACCCGTTGCATCGCTTCCGGAGAGGGCCATGCGGTGCCGATGGGGACGTCGCGATAAAACTGCCGGGAATCGCAGTTGATGATCACACCGTGCCATCGTTCGGCGAGCGTCACTGCCCAGTCCGATTTGCCGCTGGCGGTCGGTCCCACAATGAAGAGCACCCAGTCCATGCCCGTTCATCCGATGGATGGACCGTATCTGGAAGTATCCCGTACCATGCGTCAGTCCGATGTATTGAACGAGCGCGTGGGTTCCGTGTCCGGAGTGATCGGGGCGATCATGCGCAACGTCTGCACCGTTTCGACCAGTGTGGCATAGTGCGCGTGTCCGAGCACCTGCTGGACACTGAGCAATTGCATGAGCAGAAGTTCTTCCAGGATCATGCGGAGTTCGTCCAGTGTCATCACGCCGGCGTCCATACATTGAACCAGTGCCGGGATCCAGTGATGAATCCGGAAATCCGAGCGCCAGCGGAGATCGCCGAGGATCTCGGGATGCTGCGCGGCGATCTGCGCGAGATTCTTTTCCATCAGCGTATCGGCCAAATCGCCGAGTTCCCGTCGGAGGTAGTTGCCGATGGCCTGGAACGCGTGGGAATAGAAACGTACCAGATCGTGAATTGCCTGGACTTCAGCGGCCTGCGCGATCGGTTGCAATCGCACGCGACCGCGGTAAATCATGCGCCACAGGGTGGTCACATGGCGGGGGTTCTGTTCCATCAGGTGGTCCCAGAGCACACCCAGATCCGGTTGCTGTTCCAGCAGGGTCCGGATCGGAGTTTCGGCAGCATCCATCGGTTCAGCATCGGACGACGGCGCCGGCATGACGAGCACGCGATTGGCGGCCGGAGCAATGTCTTTACGCAGTGCCTGCAAGAGATCCGGACGATCCAGGGCACGGATCATGACTTCTTCCAGCGGGGCGGCCACCATGTGGGGATACGGGGTCCAGGTCCGTTCCACCCAGGCGTATTCCAGGTCGGGGAGTCCGCGCATGACCGCGCGGAACAAATCGACATAGTAATGGGTCCATGCCCGTTCCCAGCGGTCCTTCTCCTGAACGGACGGGTGCTGTGCCAGGTGCTGCATCCAGCAGTCGAGCAGATCCCCTTCACCGGATTCCGGTTCGGTGATCTCGATCCCCCGTGCGGTCAGGCGGGCGAGCAGGGATTCGTCCGGATGTGTGCTCCAGGCAAAGACGATGTGGCCGTCCAGGACCCAGAACCAGCGTACGTGGCCGTCCGGTACACGCATCCCGATCGTGCCCTGAAGAGCCTGACGGTCCACCCATTTCAAGAACAACCACACCGGAACGTCCGTGTGGCGCCCGTAATAGCCCTGCATGTGCACATCCTATATCGGATCGATACGGCCCATCGTGGATACCGGGGATCGGAAGATCCGCGACATGCGAATGTCGGTCCCCGACCGCCGGGGCCCACACCCCCATACGGCACATACCGCGTTGCGCGGGGTGGTCATGATTTTTGTACGTATATTGTACATTGTACAACCGTTCATCGGCTATATCTTGATTCAAAATTTGGGGTGATGCAAATGCCCGTTCCAATTGCAGTACAGCTGGGATCGGGACAGGCCATGGGACATGCGCACCACCGGATCCACCGGTGTGCCGGTGGTCACCGGTCTCCGGTTCCGGGTGTCCGGGACGGGAGACGGAAAACAGGGGACGGGGCATCGCATGGGCTGGGGATAGCGCATGACCGCATGGGGACCCACGGGGTCCCATGGCCTGTCCCGATTTCAGAGTGCAGTCCTTGCCCATGCGCGTTGCCTGTGGTATGCTGAACGGTAGCCACCTGTCGATGATAATCCGTTGAGGGAAATCCCGAATGGTGCATTTCATTCTATTCGTATGCATGTTTCCATGGCAGCTGCACTGGGTCGCCGCGCAGGGCGGGGCATGCAGGATGGAGTCGGTGGTCCAGTGTCGGCGAGACGCGTGGGGATTTGAACTGACAGTCGTTCCCGAGGACCGGCTTTCTGAGTGGCCGATATTACAGCGTATCGCGCGGTCCGTTGCCACAGTGCGTGCCGATCAGGCATTGCTCGTGCTGCGCATTCGCTGGATCAATCGCACCCGGCATGAACTCATCGTCGATCCCACGGCGTTCTGGCTCTGGATTCACGAGGAGCGACCGATCGGCCCGCTGCAGTGGGAGGACCTGATGGGCATCCTGGACGCGCCGGACTTGCCGCAAACCGAGGACGGTCGATGGCTGCAAACCCATACGATGGTCGCACCGGTGTACCTGCCCGCCCGATCGTATACCGACCGATTTGTGCTGTTTCGGCTTCCGACAGAAGGATGGACACGGTGTATGTTGCAGATCGACCCCATCTGGGTCGGTCAGGAGGATCGACGGTTTCGTCTGTTTTGTAAAAAACGCTGAACTATCTGAAATCGGGACAGGGAATGGGACACCGTGGGTGCCCATGCGGCCATGCGATGTCCCCATCCCGGAGATGCCGGCTCTCTCTGATACCTGACACCCGGCACCTGCCACCCGACACCCGATGCCTGAGACCTGAGACCCGACACCCGAGACCTGACACCGGTGGCCACCGGCATATCTGTGCATCCGGTGGTTCCCCGGTCCCATTGCCTGTCCCGATTTCGGAACTTGTTGGTGGTATCATGCGTATTCCCGTTCCCCATTTTCGCATCAAAATGGTGGAACCGATCCGCTGTCTCCCGGCGGTGGAACGGTTCCAGCGGATGGCCGCGGCGGCGTATAACGTGTTTTACCTCCGCTCGGACGACGTATTCATCGACATGCTCACCGATAGCGGCACCAGTGCAATGAGTGATGTTCAGTACGCCGCGTTGATCACCGGCGATGAAGCATACGCAGGTTCCCGCAGTTTTGCGCAACTGGCAACCGTTGTGCGCGCGATCACCGGGATGGAATATGTCATTCCGGTACATCAGGGACGGGCCGCCGAACACATCTTTTTCCGTACAATGGTGCAACCCGGTCAGATCGTGCCGTCCAATACGCATTTTGACACCACGCGGGCGAACCTGCGGATCGTCGGTGCGATTCCAGTCGATCTGCCGGTTCCGGAATCGGCCGATCCCGATACGGATCACCCGTTCAAGGGCAATATGGACGTAGACCGCCTGGCCGATCTGTTGCGCCGGACACCGCGGTCGCGTATTCCGTTCATCATGCTCACGCTGACGAACAATGCCATGGGTGGGCAGCCCGTATCCATGGCGAACGTCCGTGCGGTGCGCGAAATTGCCGATCAGTACGGAATTCCCATCGTCATGGATATTGCCCGGTATGCCGAAAACTGTTATCTCATTCGACAGCGCGAACCGGGGTATCGGGATCGGTCTGTCCGTGCGATTGCACGGGAGCTCCTGTCGCATGCGGACGCCTGTCTGATGAGTGCAAAAAAGGACGGCCTGGTCCATATCGGCGGTCTCATTGTGACCCGACACCGTACATGGTATGAACGGCTGTTGCCCCATCTGATCGCACTGGAGGGGTTTCGAACATACGGTGGCCTTGCGGGTCATGACCTGGCAGCACTCGCGGTGGGACTGGAAGAGTCACTGGATGAAACCTATCTCGCCCATCGGATCGGTCAGATCGCATGGATGGTCGAGGCGTGTATCCGTCGAGATATTCCGGTCGTGCGACCCGCCGGAGGACATGCCCTGTACCTCGTCGGTGAGCGAATCATGGCCCACGTGCCGAAACCGGAATTTCCCGGTCAGGCGCTGGTTGTGGCGCTGTACTGCGCGGGTGGGATCCGTGCCGTCGAGATCGGCAGTCTCGCATTCGGGGGTGAGGGCAATCATACAGACGCTCCCGATATCCCGCATGAACTCGTTCGGTTGTGTATTCCCCGGCGGGTGTATCTTACGGAACACCTGCAGTACGTGATCGAGGTCCTTGCCGAGATCAACCGACGTGCGCATGAATGGCCGGGGTTCCGCATCGAATGGGCGCCGCCCATCCTGCGACACTTCCTGGCCCGGCTGGCGCCGACGGGACCGATGCCGGATCCGCACCGCTGGGCTACAGTTCCCGCGTGATCCGTTCGGCGATCCATTGACCGATCGCCAGACACGCGGTCGCTGCCGGTGACGGCGCATTGACGACATGCACCATGCGGGGACTCCGTACGATCACAAAATCGTCGATCAGCCGGCCGGATCGGTCCACCGCCTGAGCACGGACTCCCGCGCGATCGGGACGGATATCCCGTACGGTCACTTCTGGCAGGAACGTGCGCAGCGCGTTCACCAGACAACGTCGGCAGAGCGACCGGATGACCTCGCGTACGCCGAAACGCGCATGACGCAGCAGCATGCGCCAGAATCCCGGAAACGTCAGCATGGTCATGCAGTCGCGAGGACAGATGTCACGCCAGTGGTATCCCTCGCGGCACAACGCGAGTACCGCATTCGGTCCCACGCGACAGACCCCGTCCGGTGAGGGCGTGAGGTGAATGCCGAGAAAGGGGAGCGTCGGATCGGGTACAGGGTATACTGGATGGCGGATGCGGGCGCTCCAGACGGGAGTCAACGCGTAGAACTCCCCGCGGAACGGGATGATCTGAACGGAAAGTGTAGCACCCGCACGTTGCGCGATTCGATCGGCATGGAGTCCAGCGCAGTTGACACCGTACCGTACAGTCACC
The DNA here is from genome assembly GCA_964541595.1 of uncultured Acidobacteriota bacterium. GTDB lineage: Bacteria > Acidobacteriota > HRBIN11 > HRBIN11 > HRBIN11 > CAZIRO01. The sequence continues at coordinate 6,135 of CAZIRO010000037.1, read as the reverse complement.
GCATCGTCCGCACTCCGGAGTTCAAGACTGTCCGTATGGCCCCGCACGGATGCCACGCGAAATCCCGTACGTACGACGCCACCCTGCGCCTGAATCCGTTCGACCAGATGATTCGCGACCTGCCGGAAGTCCACGATGGCCGTCTGGGGGACAAATAATCCCGCAGCGGCAGTGACATGCGGTTCGAGGTCCCGGATCTCCGAAGCGGACACCATTCGAAGTCCGTACAGACCGTTCGCGCGTCCCCGAGCGAGGAGCATTTCCAGGATCCGGATCTCCCGGGTTCTCCGTGCGACGATGAGTTTTCCGGTGGTACGGAAGGGAATGCCGGATTCCGTACAGAACCGGATCAGTGCTTCCCGACCGGATACGCACAGACGCGCTTTAAGAGACCCCGGCCGATAGTAAATCCCCGAATGGATCACACCACTGTTCCGACCGCTCTGATGCATCGCCGGAGCGGGTTCCGCCTCGAGGACGATCACGCTCCAGCGGGGCCTGTGGCACAGAATCTGCCAGGCGGTCGCCAGGCCGACCAGTCCGCCACCGATGATTCCGACGTCATAGACCATCCCGCTGGCTCTCCATACACCCGAACACCTGGGACCTGAGACCTGGGACCTGACACCTGACACCCGAGCCCCGAGACCTCACATCCGACACCCCGTTCCCGTCCCGGTGGGATCGGAATACCACATCCGTTCGGATCGCACTAAAATATAGGATATCGTGCACACGGGAAACATCACGGAGTGCAGCATATGGTGGACGTGCGGTTGATGCAGATGTGTTCCACGGGTGGTTGAGCAGCCAAACTGGGTCCGGCGGACCTGCACGCCATTCTGGAACGGATTCACTGGCCTGGAGATACACGCATCTGGGGTGGCACCACGCCCCTGGATGACGCGGTCGGGATGCGTCTGGACGACGGGACGATTCTGTTTCAATCGATCGATGTGATCACACCGCCGTGCAACGATCCGTACATGTACGGTCGCATCGCCGCGGCCAATGCGCTGAGCGATCTCTATGCCCGGGCCGTACGTCCGCTATGCGCGATGCACATCCTGGCGATTCCCCCTGCACAGGTGCCCCCTGAAGTGGCCGCGCGGATCCTGCAGGGTGCGATCGATGCGCTGGCGGAGGCCGGTGCGGTTTCCATGGGTGGCCATACGCTGAAAGAGGGAAGCGTCTTCTACGGGATCGCCGTGACAGGGACGGCCCGTGAAGACCGGGTTGTCTCGATGAAGGGCGCACAACCCGGAGACTGTCTCGTGCTGACCAAACCGATCGGTACCGGAGTGCTCATCGAGCACGTACGCAACGGAACGGTTCCGGAAACCCAACTGGATCCGGTCCTTCGGGTGATGGCACGTCTCAATGCACGGGCGGCCCATGCGATGAGCGATTTCCAGGCGCACGCGGCCACGGATGTGACCGGATTCGGACTGCTCGGACACGCCTGGAATCTGGCGCATGCAAGCGGTGTGGATATCGAGATCGAGTTCGCCCGGGTTCCCGTCTACCCGGAAGCACAAACGCTCTTCCGGGAGGGACGATACGCCGGGGCGTACCGTGCGAATGAGAAGTACTACGGCCGGTATACCGAATGGCAGGATGCGGAAATGCGGGCCGGCGGGGCACCGATCCTCTTCGATCCGCAAACGTCCGGAGGACTGCTCATCGCACTGCCGGAGTCCCGGGCGCAGGCGCTCTGTGCGGTACTGCGGGACGCCGGCGAGTCGGCGTGGATCATCGGCCGGATCGTGGCCCGGCGGGGGCCGCAATCCCGTGTGTACATTCGATAATACGACGCCGTCCTGCCGGTTATGCAACCGTCGTTCGGGTGTCCAGACGGATCCCGGCCAGCCACTGTTGCACGGTCGTCCGTGAGAGAAGGGGAACCGCATGGATGGCGACGTCCTCCGGTGCTGTTGACCGCAAACGTGCGGCGGCCGCCCAGGCATCTGCCGATGTGGGAAACCATCCCCAGAGTGCAGCCCCACTCCCGGTCCACTGTGCGGTGACAGCGCCAACGTCACGCAAACGTTTACGCCACGACGCAAGTGACGCAAACCGCCGGTCCAGTATCGGTTGAAAGTCATTGCGTGCCGTTCGGACGCCGTCCTGCCAGATGCGGACAGCCTCTTCCGGGCGTGGTGCCGGCATATGGGGTACGGGCAGCGCACCGATAGCGCGTTCCCGATCGAGTTGACCGTACATTTCTGTCGTTGAAACGGTTACCCGCGGAATCACAAGCACCACCCATCCCGGATCGTCCTCGTCCGGGAGTGGCCATATAACGTCTCCGTATCCCGTCCCCAGTGCACGGCCTCCAACGAGAAAAAACGGGACGTCCATTCCGATACTCCGTGCGATGTCGACCATCTCTCGATACGACAGATCCAGGTCGATCATCCGGGTCATCGCGTGCAGAACGGCCGCCGCATCGGCACTGCCGCCACCGAGACCGCTACCCGCAGGAATGCGTTTCTGTATGGCCACCGTCCAGGTGCCGGGCGGCAGGAGATCACGACGGAGGAGTTCTTCGAACAGCACATCCAGAGTCGTTTGCGCGGGCGGGGGATGGAGCGGCGGGTGAAAACCGATCCGGCGCTGATGCGTGTCACCGGGTATCCACATGATGGTCACGACGTCGGCCAGACCAATGCTCTGGAACCCCGTCACGAGCGGATGGTATCCGCGGGCGTCCCGGGTACCGATCCACAGGAATCGATTGATCTTGGCCGGTGCAATGACGCGCATGCGCATGGTGCCATGTCCACGAAAACCGGGTCACAGCGGATTACCCGCGTGCCCGCACGATCTCGCCGCGCAGGCTGTGCGGACCCGCATCCGTAATACGTACCGTGGCGAAACGACCGATCCAGGCCTGCAGCGGGGCCGGGACGTTGACCACCCGGTTGTGGGTCGTGCGGCCTTCGATCTCCCAGGCACGTTTCTTCGACGGGCCTTCGAACAGTACCTCTTGCAGGGTCCCGATGAGTTGCCGGTGTTTGCGGAGCTGGATCTCCTCCTGCAACGTCTGGAGACGCACGATGCGGTCGGTTTTGATCGCATCGGGAATCGGATCACCGTCTTTCCAGGCACGTGTAAACGGTCGCGGCGAGTATTTGAAACTGAACATGTTGTCATACTCGACCTGGCGCACGACGTACAGGGTTTCCTGGAAGTCTTCCTCCGTTTCGCCGGGAAACCCCACGATGATGTCCGTCCCGATGGCGATATCCGGGATCGCCGTTTTCAGTTTTTCCACGATGCTCAGGTATTCCCGTTGCGTATACGTCCGGCGCATCGCGCGCAAGATACGATCGGAACCGGACTGTAGCGGGAGATGAATGTGACGGCAGATCTTGGGATAATCCCGCATGGTGGCAATGAGTTCGTCCGTTACGTCCGACGGATGCGGAGATACAAACCGGATCCGTTCGATACCATCGACGTCGTGGATCATCCGCAGCAGAGCCGCAAATGTGACGTCTTCCCACCGGTAAGAGTTCACCGTCTGGCCCAGCAGGACGACCTCGCGGTAACCGGCTTCGGCAAGTGCCTGGACTTCCATGAGAATATCCCGCGGCGGGCGATACGTCTCCCGTCCGCGTGTGAACGGTACCACGCAGAATGTGCAGAACTTGTCGCAGCCTTCCATGATCGTCACATACCCGATCACGGCGGACCGCCGGTCCGTGGCGATCTGATCAAACGCGGGTTGCTGACGGGGGCGGGACAGGGAGATCACGTGATGGTCCCCGGTCAGGAGACGACGCAGGAGTTCCGGCATTTCACCGATGTTGCGCGGACCGAACACGAGATCCACGTGCGGCGCGCGCTGAAAGATCCGTTGTCCTTCCTGCTGCGCCAGGCAGCCGCATACACCGATGATCATGTGTGGACGTCGTTGTTTGATCCGCCGCAGTTTCCCCAGTTGCGAGAAGACCTTCTGTCCCGCTTTTTCCCGTACACTGCAGGTATTGATGAGCACGAGATCGGCCTGTTCCGGCGAGTCCGTCGGTTCCATGCCCATGGCCCGTAGAATAGAGTGCATCCGCTCGGAGTCGTGTTCGTTCATCTGACACCCGTACGTATAGATGCAGAACCGTCCGGACAGTCGCGGCAGATCACGACCGATGGGGGTGGACTGCGGGGCAACACGTTCCGCCGGCAACGTCACCGTCGGGATCAGGATCGCCATGGTTCGTCCTCTCCGGAAGTCGGTACCGCTGAGTCCACACGTCTGCGCAGCACTCGTTTCAAATATAGGACGACCCGCATGGCGAGTCCACTCAGGGCATAGAGTGTCGATACTGACCATAACGTCACGCGCGGATGCGTGATCACCAGCGAGAGAATGAGCGCCACCGTCGCCATTGAGGCCAGGGGCCAGCGACGATGTATTTCGAGTTGTTTGAGACTCCGATAGCGAATGTTTGAGATCATGAGTGAACCCAGGATCCCCATCAGGGCAAACGGCACGATAACAACCGGTGAACGCGGAGATGGCGGGGAAAACATCAGGGGCAGGGTGAACAGTACGCTGCCGGCACCCGGCGCGGGGAGTCCGATGAAGTACCGGCGATCCATCGATGGGGACAGCACGTTAAACCGTGCCAGCCGCAATGCAGTGCAGGCCACATAATAGAGCGTCATCGCCACGGCAAACGAGTGCGCAATGGGCAGCGCCTGCCGAATGGGCGTCCATCGATACATCAGGAGCGTCGGTGCAACACCGAACGAAACGAGATCGGCCAGTGAGTCCAGTTGCAGTCCAAGCGGTGACGTGGATCGGGTGGCCCGGGCCACCAGACCGTCCAGTCCGTCAAGAATGGCGGCGACAACCATCAACCAGGCCGCACGTGTGTACTGGCCCGTGAGAACATGCAAGATCGCCATCATGCCAAAACACAGGTTCCCTAAAGTCATCAGACCGGGAATGAGACTCATGCGATCCCGCATGGGAAACCGACGGGGCCGCCGCCGAAAAAGTCTTCGGGATCGAGCGCGCATGGTGTTTCACTCCTCGAGCAATGGGCGTTTCGCCAGCACGAACGCGGGTGCCGACCTGAACCAGCGGGTCCACACCCACGGGAAGTATGACGTCCACCCGTGAGCCGAACAGGATGATGCCGATGGGATCGCCACGACGGATATACATTCCGGGTCGAATCCAGGTCCGGATGCGCCGCGCCAGGATGCCCACAATTTGAACGATCACCCACGGACGGTCGTCCGTATGAAGGTACGTGTACAGCCGGGCATTTTGCCGCTCAACACCGCGCCGAAATGCGGGATAAAACTTCCCGCGTTGCCGCAGTTGATCGATCACCCAGCCGGTCTGGGGAGCACGGTTGACGTGGACGTCCCAGAGTTGCATGAAAATCCCGATGCGCCAGCGTCCGTCCGGTTCCCGGGTACATGCGCAAACCCGTCCATCCGCAGGTGCCACCCACAGGTCCGGATCGGACGGCGGATGCCGACGCGGATGCCGGCAGAACCCCAGCCACAGAATGGCCGGAAGGCCCCAGACCCAGGCGATGTCCGGCCGACCGAACCATACAAATACGCTTCCGATGATGGCACAAACGATCGCCCCCCACCAGCCCTCGGGTGCAAACTGCATAACCCCCTCGGATTGTATTCACCCCGACAATTCCGGTTCGAAACAGGTAAAACGGGATTACAACCGATGCTGACGAAATGCCCGAATCATCTGATACATGCGATCTTTCAAATACAACTTACGTTTCTTGATCTGCCGTTCCTCTTCTTCTTCGTCCGGCGTTAAATACCGTTTTTCGCGTAACTGCTGCAGACGACTTTCCAGTGCCTGATGTTCATGATAGAGTTCGCGAAATTCTGGATTTTCTTCAAGTAAGATCTGGCGGATCTGCTCTTCGTTCATGTCGTCCCCCTTACCGCATGGTTCTGTATTAGGATATCAGAACCGGCGATCACGTTCAATGTGAACTTTCTGAGATCGGGACGGGAAATGGGACATTGGACGGACTGCATGCGCGCCCGCGGTCAGGGGCCGGGTCTCAGGTCCCGGGTGTCAGGTGTCAGGGAATGACATGCGTGGCGGAATCGATATACCGCTGCCGACATGGACCGTTCCGT
>CAZIRO010000036.1:0-20131 GCA_964541595.1 uncultured Acidobacteriota bacterium | reverse complement strand
ATTTTGGCGCATGTGTCATGGCCCGGGATCGGGCTTTTGGGATGTGCATCACCGGTCCAAACCCCAGAACTCATGCCCCAATCCATGATGTTTGCAACAGAGCAAACCCAAATCCAAAATCTATCCAAACCCTAACAAAATCAGTGTCCAAATTTTGGGACATCTCAGTTCGTCTTCGGTCAACCCCAGCACATCAAAAATCACACTGTCCAGTTCGAAACGGTCCGGTGATGCCCGGCGCACCTGATCGAGTACTATACTACTCTGGATGTCAGCCCTATTTCCGGCATGTCATTGTACTCCTTTCCAAGGAGCAGACGCCCATTGCGATGTTTGCGAACGCCACCCCATTGTTTGAAGAAGAATGCCACTCCTGCCCTTTCACATTGCTCCTTGATAGAAAGCACCCACTCAAGGCGCATTGGTCTCGCGCCGGGCCCAGATTCACCGCCTACAATTACCCAGTGAATACCTGCCAGCGGTAGATTTTCCAATGGACCAAGAAGTGGTTCGCACGAAAGGAAACGCACTTCCGCGGGAACGGCTTTAAGATGGTGAATTCGAAAATAATAAGGCGCCATTTCTACACTGACTCCTACCCAGACATTGGGTGGCCAGGGTAACTTCTCTCGGAGCTCGTAAAGCCTGCCGGAACGCTTGGTCAAAATTTGAAAGACATGCCAGTGCGCGTTTTTCATGATCCGGAATACTTCCTGGATGAACTCTACTGGAACTGCCTCGTGAAACAGGTCTGACATTGAGTTCACGAAGATGAGCGAAGGAGTTTTCCACCTCAGTGGCACTTCCAGTAAGTCCGGATGGAGCGTTACGGCAAATCCGTTGCGGTATCTTCGATTTCCCATTGCCTGAAGTCTTCTGGCGAATCGTTCTGCATAACAATGTTTGCAGCCCGGACTGACCTTTGAGCAACCCGTCACGGGATTCCATGTTCGATGGGTCCATTCAATCCTGGTTCGTCCAGCCACGGCGACCCTCTCTAAAATTCCACAAGGTCTCTCCCTCTGATCCCCGTTTTCTTAGAGTCAATTCGACGGATTTGCACAGCACCCTCGCTTTCCAATTGCCGCAGTGCGTTACGATAGTGTTTCTCGATGAATGGTAACATCCAGGTCTCTTCCCGTAACTGGTCAAAAGTCAGTCTTCTACCAGAATCAACATAGTTCTGCCTCAAATATGCTATCAACTCTTGTACTCGTGGGGTACATGAGAAAAGAACCCCCTGGTGAGTTGCCGAATAGTCGAAAGTGCCCTCTTCATCTCCGATAGACCACATGACTTCCTTCATGAGCAGAACAGCCTTGGGATGATTGGACAGGTGAATGATATAATATTTTGTCCTATGTGACCCTCCAGGAACATTATCCTCTGGACTGAAACGGATTTTGAAGGGCAATTTGTATTTTGCCTGTAGTTTGGAAAGAAAGTAGTCCAGAAACAGGGATTCTCGCTTAGCGCCAGAATGCCTCATGAAAGATTGAGACGCCCAACTCGAATGACCAAACATACGGTCTATGGCCGATCGAGCTTTCGGATTATTGAGATGCATATTAATAGCGTACCACATCAGATTCAGAAGAATCTCTCTCCTGGGACGCGACAGGATTCGGTTCATTTCTGGTATCGTTAGGGGATGCCCATAGGGATCAATGAAAAAGAATGCAGGCGCTTCATCCGGCAATGCCCGGAGTAATGATGGAATGAAATTGTGTGCGTCTTCATTAAAAATCTCGACTGTGACAGCACCCGGGAGACTGGCGGGAATCTGTCGACGCAAGGTCTCGGCAGAGTCCTTATCCTTTTCAACAAAGATAGCCAAAATTTCGAATAACGTGCTTGTTCTCTGAACCAGTTCTCTGGCCTTATCCAAAACAACCAGAGGTGACCCTGCTTCACCACCGGCGTATCGTCCTGCACCCGCGAAGCAATCTACATAGACGAGAATCTGGTACCGTGAACCGAGAATTTTAGCCCATGCGGGAAAATATTTTTCCAGAATTCGGAGCTTTGCTTTGGAAACCTCTTTCAATTGCGTCTGCCGCATGATCACTGGCCTCTGCTTTCATCAATTCTTATCCAGGGTTTGCTGAAGTTTTGCCCACAATTCTTCCTCTTTAGGCCAAAGAATGAGTCCATCTCCGAACATTTCTTTTGAACCTCCACGGAATTTAGGAATAAGCTTTTTGACTTGCTCAATCAGCCAGTAATTAACTTCACTTTTATCAATATCACGAACCCACGACGTTACACATCCCACGATGCAATCTGCGATCTGAAGCAAATCATTATGACTGGCATGGCTTACCAGTAGCCCGGAGTGACAACCAAGGTCACGCAGCGGGCGATTCCCTAACCGTTTTGGACCTTCACCGGGTCCATCACGAATAACTTGACGATAGAGCTCGAATGGCGCTTTCGGTCCCATTTGAAGCCATTTCAGGCTTTTCCCCGGAATGGGTCTTTGTCCTTGCTTTATGCCTTCTGGTTTATCGACAATACAAAAGCTAGGCAAAGAGACGATTTTTGACTCTATTAAGGTCTCACCTAACCTTTGGAGAAGATAACGAAGCCCTTCGCAATAAAAATCCCGGATATTCGGCTTTCTACCAATCAGAGTTCTCCACCAGGAAGAACTGCGTTTTTCTATCATTACAACTACACAGACAGATATATCAAGTTGGGCAATACAATCAATCATATTCTCATTCAGTTTTTTTGTTTTTCTTCCCCTACTTTCCAGCTTCTTTCGAGTGGGATGATTTCGAGGTAGATTCCACTTGACCTCGTCATCTGGCTCCAAACCCATATTCCTTTTCATTTGATGCCAGGATTGCTCAATGGAGCCTAACTCTGCCAACTTGACCATATAACCGCCAATCCCCAAGAACCGACCTTGTTCGGATTCATCCAGAAACATCGCAAACATTGCTATACACTCCTGGCCTTCACCAATCTGTCTTTCACCAGTTGGGCCACTGCGCGATAGACGGCAAGGCGCTCGTCGGCGGTGAGGCCCAGGATGTCGAAAACCACCGCGTCCAGTTCGAAACGGTCCGGTGATGCCCGGCGCACCTGGTCGAGTGTGAGGGCTTCGGGATCCACGTGCTCGTAGGGGTGTTCGGGATGCTTGCATTGGTGTCTACCCTGAGGGCACAGGGTAAATCCGAGTTCTTCAAAAATGCTGCGGATCTCGCGTTGTGCTAACCGGTGAAAGGCGAAAAGGAGCCACTGGCGCTGAGTCGAGGTGAGGGTAAAGGGATCAAAAACCAAAAAGCGGACAATATCGATTCCTTCTGTTTTCAGAGCTCCTTGTCCTAGGTTGCTTCGTCCTAACAACTCTCTTACCATCACCTCGTAGCTTGTTGTCATCAATGCGGCTAGAACATCCCCGTCATTGATGCTAATTTCAAAGAGGTTGTGGTCAATGGCAATGCGTGGATCATGAATAGCTAACGGAAGTCTGTCATTATGTATCATGGGCCAAATGAAGGACGACGGTTCCCGCATTCCCAAATCCCACCAACACTGGCGACTTTTGCAGGTAGGTCGGTATTGGTAACCCTGTCCTTCGCCCCAGCGGATATACGCGGCGGCGAGGGGATAGTGAACGTGAATGTATCGTTCCAGCAGCGTGTAGGCATCCGGATCATGGACGTCGTCCATGGGGATGTCATACTCGCGGGCGATCTCCTGTAATACAGCCTCTTTTTCATCTTTGCTCTTCGAGGAACGAATGGACTGTATCATCCGGTTCCACAATTCACGCACATCTTCCGGGGGCATGAAGACGAGATACTGCAGATCGTCTAACCGCACCCGGAGGGTCCTGATTTCACGGGGTGACTTGATGACCGGTCGCAGCCATCCGGCTTCGATTTCCCCTTCCCAACCGGCGCCGTTTTGGACCCGGACGGGGGGTTGGGGCGCAGCACCCTGCGCCCCTACAAGTTCTGCCACTTCCTTCACCGTCCTCCCCACGGGCTGCAGGTAAAAGAACTCGTTGGCACCGGTCTTAATGCCGAAGCGCACTTCCGCGATGTCGCCCAACCGTACGAGCAGGGGATGCAGCTCCTCCGGTTTTGCGAGGAAATAACGGTCGCCATCCCGTTCCCTGACCACCCGGTAGCCCGCCTGTCGGACTTCTGCCAGTGTCCTGAATCCCGGATTGTTCACAATCCGATCGCGGATTTCGGCAAATTTCATGGTTCGTTTTCTCCGCAATGGAAAGCTTCATTGATTTTGACCCTGCCGTGCATTGTCCTCATGGTTTGCAGAGGGTCCGATGCGCCATTTCATGATTGCATGCTGCAATTCCACGGACGTGTATTGGGACCGCAGGTCGCGCAGTGCACCCGCCCAGCTGAACGTGGGCACACCCCGTGGCCGACGCCTGTGCTTTTGGAGCAAGAATTCAACAAAATCCCGAACTTCCTGTTGCAGTTCAGGGGGCAGTTGTGCGATAAGTTCTGGTAGCGATTTCATGGGCCACCTCTCCTGACGCTGCGACAAAAAAGGAATGAAATTTAATTTTAAACGCATCAGACCCATGTGTTCAGATAAGCCAGCGATACAATTTTTCCAGTGATCTGCCCAGGTTTTTCTTTGATGAACCGGTCAAGCCGCATGCTTTAATCCTCCAGGATGTCCGTAATGTCTTCAACAATCATCGGCTTGTCTTTGGACAAAAATACCCGATACCGCTGGCCCTTTTCCAGGATCGTAAAATAGATATCCGGCGCACGCAGAAATTTACCGCCCCACTTGTTGCCAACATAAGCACGATGACGATGGGCACCTGTCGTCGACCTGTGCAGGGTTGATCGACCGGACGTCGGGGTATCGGGTTCTGTCAATCCGTCCAGGTACAGCGACCACTGGTCCCATAAGACACTTCGATATTCCGGACGGACAAGTATGCGGAATCCCGCCATCGGCCGATACAGGCTTTCATCCGCAATCTCGGTGAAGATCAGGGAACTCATGACTTCCTCAAAAGGAACACGAAAGGCCACGAATCGTACCGATCGGGCTTTCATCTCCTCTTCTGTCAGGGGTCGATTCCGTTCCGGCGGCCCCAGAAGGACGATGACCGTATTGACATCCGCCTGGGAGAAACTGCGTTTGGCCCGATTGTCGATGATCATCTTTACGTGGCCATACCGCAGCAGGAACTCCTGCAGATCCTTTCCATAGTCTGCATCCAGCCAGGAGTTGGACGTGATGAAACAGAACGTCCCCCGGTCGGCCACGAGTGAAAGACCGTGAAGATAGAAATAGATGTAATAATCCGCACGGCCACTGACCCTGCGGTTGCCGCTCATGAAATCGGGATATATGGCCCGCAAACTCCCGTTCAACCGCTGCAGGTATTCCTCCCGGTTGAACCGTTTCAGGGGGTCCCAGATCTTCCCCTGGGACACATACGGCGGATTACCGATGACGATGTCAAACCCGGCGCGGTCCTCCTCGAAGACCTCCACAAAGGCGATGTCCCAGACAAAGGGAACCGGTCGATCGGGACGCAGCGTTCGGTACGCCTGCCGGTATTGAGCGAGTTTTTTCCGGATGGTGTTTATTTCATCACGCAGCCGCTGCTGCACAGACGCATCCTGCGCGTCGGTAGACGCCTGAACAAGCGTACTTTTCTTTGCCGAGGAGAGTGCCCGGAGTTCGGTCTGTTTCTGTTTCAACAGATTGTCCAGTTCGTGAATGTTGTATGCAAGGATATCCCGAAAGAGGTCCAGTTCTTCTTTCTTGAGTTCTGCTTCGGTCAGACGATGATCCTCCCCCTGGAAGAAACGTCGTTTCTTCCCCTTGAGTTGAACCAGGCGTCCTTTCAGTTGCCTGGAAAGATGGAGTTCCGCACGCCGGAACGGACTGAAATCCAGATCACCCACCGTTTGCAGGAGACTATCTCCGGGACGGAGTTTGAAATTCAGATTGGGCAGCAAAGGCTTGAACTGCCATTCGGCAGTATACAGTTCCGTTTCCACCACAAGTTGTAACCATAAACGGAGTTCCGCCACACGTACAGCCCATTCCATGACGTCCACGCCATAAATCTGGTCCTGCAGGATCCGTTTCCGGCGTTCGTACGGTGTTTCATCCCGACCGAGGACAGCGTTACATCGGGCCTGGAGGTCATCCAGCACCAGCATCATTCCCACCAGGAACGATCCGGAACCGCATGCGGGATCGCAGACCCGGACGCGACGGATGAGTTCGTCCAGGCGTTCCCACAGACCCTCGCAGGTAACGGCCGTGTCAGCTTCCTGTCGTTCTTCTTCGGAAAAAGCAAAGACCCACTGGTACAGGAGTGCTTCGTATGGTCTCCCCAGATGATTTTGCAACCAATCGACCAGAGCAAGTCGACACATCAGGTCGATCTCGGTGCGCGGGGTGTAGAAAATTCCCGCCTGACCCCGGAGATCCACTTCTTCTTCACTGCTTCTGAAGGTGACGTTGACCAGCCGTTCATAAACCATGCCCAGCATTTCGGGATCTACGGCAACTTCCTCGTCAAAACGACCGCTTTCGACGACCGTGAAGTTGTAGCGCTCAAAAAGGCCGGGTGTGGTCCCGTCTATCCAGCGTTCAAAGAGCAATTCGAAGATCTCATCCGGGAGGGGGTGTACCAGACGGCCGTCCAGATCGGGACGTTGCGCATACAGTCCGCCGTTCAAAAAGGGTGCCCGTGAAAAGCTGTTCACCAGCCAGGATGGAAAGCGTTCCAGATACATCGCATGATTGAGCCATTTCCGGTTCAGGGCCTCAAAAAACAGGACGGAAAGCCAGTCAGTGTAAAACGTGTCGGATTTCCCGTTGGCCGATCGATAGGCTTCCCAGAAATGTCGCATGAAATACCGGTCCGGTTGTTCATTAGTGCCAGGGAGGCATCCCTTTCGCGCGATGAAATAGAGGAACATGATGCGGTTGAGGAGCTGATGCGTATAGTCCCGCGCCCATTCGACATCATTGTTCGGATGCGTACGCATCAGATGATCCCGGATACACTGGAACATTTCGCAGTAATCGCGGAAGAACTGTTCGGTGACCCGCTGAACACTGAACGCTTCCCGGTGTCGTTCCCAGATCTGTTCCGGGTCGGTGATGCCATGCGCCTGAATCCCGCTGAGGACTTCCAGATCGGTGCGGTAGGGGTGTTCCCTCTGGACCTGAAGGATGCGCAGCCAGAGCCGGACTTTCGAAGAATCCCGGGGATCGCGAATGCGGTTCGGTGAAACAAAGACGAGTTCATCAAAATGCCCCCTCGGGGTGAACACAAAGAGGTTCTCACCCTGGGGAAAATTTCGATAGAACGATTCCAGAAAACGGCGAATGTCGGTGCGCCGCACGCGGTCGTGGGCCAGTTCCACGTGGTAGATGCGAAAAGGAGAGCCATCGCCAATATGCACGATCTGGTGAACGTTCGCAATGGGTTCCAGCGCGCCCCGGGGCAGACGGTCCATCTCCAGGGGCAAGGGATCCATCGCAGGGTACCCCAGGGCGGAGAAGAATTCCCGCGCGCCCTCCAGGGAACGGTACCGCTTCAGCACACTCTGGATCGGTGCAAAATCCACCATGACCGGTTGCTATGAAATCGGATTTTCATTGCTTCATGTATGGGCTTTATGATCTTTCAAGTTTCTCATCGATCGGAGAGATTGTCAAGGATACCTCCTGGGATCGGGACAGGAAATGAGACACGGGATGCACCGGATGAGCGGATGGTCCGGTCGACACCGGGTGTCGGGTCTCGGGTCCCAGGTATCCGGGACGGGAGACGGAAGACAGGGGACGGGGCATCCCATGGGTCGGGGATACTGCATGGCCGCATGGGCACCCACGGTGTCCCGGCGGCCGATCGTCATCAGAAATGTATGGGCCTGCTCTCCGGACCAGCCGAGTGCCTTCTGAAGACGCTGTACCATGCTGTCCAGGCTATCTTCCGGGTTTTCAAAAAGATCCAACTGTTTTGCCCACTGCCTTCGCGCCTGCAGCAGCTCCCTGCGATACACCTACCTACGGTATCCCTGCAGTCCCGGACCTTCCATTTCCGTTGGCGCCACGACCTGCCGGCAGAACCTGCGGACACGGTCAACCCGCGCATCCGTGACAACACGTCGGAGCACGGCCGCACCGTGCCCAAAAGACCCCTTATTCAGGAAATGGACCTCTTAGGTTCCGCCCAGATGCGCGGGAAATCCGGTTCGTGCGTTGGCATGACATTCTCTCCACATGCTGTGACCTTCAATCATAACATTGTAGCATCAATCATAGCGCTTCGTAGCGTATAGATGAATCTGCCTCATTTTTCACTATAATTTAACCTCCTCAAAAAAACCTCTTCGTCAAGTTGCAGATTTCCGGAACACTCTCCGGTCTGTGCTAAAGAGACGATTTCATTGCACCGGCAAATCATCAAAATTGACTCAATCGTTCCGGGTTACTCTGCCAGATCAATGGCATCATCAATGGCATCCGCGAATTCGGCAAATCCGTTCAAATCCGCCCTCAAAAGGTCCACGGCACGCTCCAGGACGGCGCAGGCCTTTTTCAGACGTTCTTCGGTGATCGCAAACGTATACGTATCGTACACGAACTCGCGGAAATCCATGAGTTCCCCGAGAAGACGCGCCGTCTCCCGACGAAGCACCGCCGGCCGCACGCCGGGGATTTCCAGGGTCATCTGTCGAATCAACTGCTCCGCATACTGTTCCCCGCCTGCGGGTACACTTTCGTCAATATTCTCCGCGATGGTACGGAACATTCCCTCTGTGACGTTGCAGACGCACGTGATACCGAACGCGGCGGATGCCATGTAATGCATGCGCAACGTACGGGACCGTGCCTCTGTGAATCTGCGCATGGCATCCCGGACCGTTTTCGTCCACCCGTCCACGAGCGGTACCCCTTCACGGACACGCGCAGCAACGATGCGGTATACGCTCACGATCCCGTTCTCCCGTCGATTTCCCCCGGATGGCCGCACATATCCACCCGGACCGTACGGTTCCTCACAGGTCCCTGCCCCCTATCAGGGCTTCGGCGGGAAATCCCTCGGCGTCGCCGCAGTGGAGTTCCACGGGAATACCGGCGGCCAGGCCCGCCGCGCGGGCCTCCCCGTGGGCCGCAAAGAACCGCTCCGGCGGGATCCCGAAGGCCACCAGGTCGATATCGGACCAGAGCGTAAAGTTCCCCCGCGCGAGCGAGCCGATGAGGACGACCCGCCGGGCGCCGTAGCGTTCCCGCAACATGCGGGCGACCCGTCGGGCGAGCCGCCACGCACGGAGGCGCCGGCCCCGCAACGCACGCCGGGCACGGTCGGCATCCCGAGTCCTCGCACGGCGCACCTCCTCGAGAAATGCCCGCTGCTCCTCCGGCGTCATCTCACCCCAGGTCGCCACGGTTTCCCCCTTTACCGGGTTTAATTATGTCAAACCCGCAGGACGACGGATCTCAAAAACCTCTATGAACCAGAAACAGCCGCGTCTCTGCACGCCACGTTCGGGTCCCGCCCGGGGCATACCTCCGACGGCGCGGCCGGATGCGCAGCGCATCCCCGTCGATCGGGATCGCGAGTTCCGTATCCCGGTCGATGCCGAGCAGTTCCCGCACCGGACGATCCGGGATGATGGCCAGGCTGTTTCCGACGCGGATGGGTTTCCTGATCCACATGTTATAACCTCCGTTATAACCATCACGGTTTGATATAGCCCTCCGGCTGTCAAAGCGCCAGCATCCCGGTTACCCGAAGGCCGATTTCGGGACGTTTCCGGTCCGGACATGATCCCCCGCCATCCCGGCCTCCGATCGCGTCGTCTGTGAGCGCGTTAGAGGGCATTCTGTACCGCGTCTACCCTGGAATTCCTTCCGGAACTGCACGGCAGTCGCATGCGGGCAACGGAATACGTCAATCGTTTCATCCTACCCGCCGTCGACGGACCTGCGCAAGGTCCGCATGGTGCATAAGGCGCGCGTATTCTCCGCCCATGCCATCGAACGGATGTGCCGACAGGGCATCGGCGAGCGTGAGGTCATCGAAACCATCCGCACTGCACCCCGGCGACCGGCAAAGCATGGTCGTTTTGAGTATGGTACGTATAACCCCCTTGCCGATGCGATGTACATATACGTCCGCGATGTCCGCGTGGTCCGTACGGAACACCCGGACGACAATGAAGTGACGAAAGTTGAGGGGATGGGACCCAGATGGACACGGATGCGCACAGACAGGTTGCCTGATCTGCGGACGTCTGCGTGTATCGGCGTCCCATCACGGCTCACTGCGGGGGACTGATCCCGAGCCCAGATGCTGCGTCCTCTCCCCTGGGGAAGAGGCGACGGTGCGGAGAAGGCATCGATTAGGAAATGGACCCCTAAATCCCTCAAAAAAATTCCATCAACAGTGAGATCCCGGCAGAACGGTTTGATCCTCCGGAATAAAGCCCCTAAACTGGAGTGAACGCGAAACCGCGCCAACGGAAGCCGCATCCCGAAAACGAACGGGGGATCAGCCATGGTACAAAAGGGCAAACCAGGGTCTTCTGCCGTACTCACATCTCAACCCGCCGAACACCCCGGCGGATCGGACCTGGACGCCATCCGGGAGGCGTACGAACGGTGGGAGACAACCACGCTTCGTCAGTATCTGGAGCGTAAACCCGAACGGATGCGGGAGTTTACCACCGTCTCCGGTCAACCGATCCGGCGGCTCTATACGCCGCTGGACGTCGCGGACATTGATTACCTTCAGGATATCGGTTTTCCGGGAGAATTCCCGTTCACCCGTGGCATTCATGCCACGATGTACCGGGGTCGTTTATGGACATTTCGTTTATTTTCCGGATTCGGCACGCCGGAAGACACGAACCGGCGGTTTAAATTCCTGATCGCGCAGGGGCAAACCGGACTGAGTGTCGCATTCGATCTGCCCACGCTGTACGGACGGGATCCGGATCACCCGCTCAGTCTGGGTGAAGTCGGCAAATGCGGTGTTTCCGTAGCCACGTTACGTGACATGGAAACCCTCTTTGACGGCATCGATCTCGCCGCCATCACCACGTCGATGACGATCAACTCGCCGGCCGCCGTGCTCATCTGCATGTATGCTGCCGTCGCCCTGAAACGCGGCATCCCGCTGGACCGTATCGGGGGCACCACGCAAAATGATATTCTGAAAGAATACATCGCGCAGAAAGAATTCATCTTCCCGCCGCGACCGTCCATGCGTCTGGTAATCGACTCGATCGAGTGGTGCGCTGAACACATGCCGAAATGGAATCCGGTCAGCATCAGCGGGTACCACATCCGGGAGGCCGGTGCGACGGCGGTGCAGGAACTGGCGTTTACGCTGTATGACGGGATCGAATACGTGCAGCACTGTATCGACCGCGGGATGGACGTCGATACGTTTGCCCCGCGTTTGAGTTTCTTCTTCAACTGTCACAACGACTTCTTTGAGGAAATCGCCAAATTCCGTGCGGCGCGCCGCATCTGGGCGCACGTCATGCGTGATCGGTTTCACGCGAAGAACCCGCGGTCGTGGTGGCTGCGGTTTCACACGCAGACCGCGGGGTGTTCCCTCACCTGGCAGCAACCGTACAACAATCTCATTCGTACGACGATCCAGGCACTCGCCGCTGTTCTCGGAGGTACGCAGTCCCTGCATACGAACGCATTCGATGAGGCCTACGCGCTGCCTACGGAATTCTCCGCCATGCTCGCGCTGCGCACGCAGCAGATCATCGCGTACGAAAGCGGTGTCGCAAACACGGTGGACCCCCTGGGCGGCGCTTATTTCGTGGAAGCCCTCACCCGTAAAATGGAACAGGACGCATATGTCTATTTCGATCAACTCGACGCCATGGGCGGCATGATCCCCGCCATCGAAAAGGGATACCCGCAACGGGAAATCGCCGAGGCGGCATACCGCTATCAGCAGCAGGTGGAGTCCAAAGAGAAGATCATCGTCGGCGTGAATGAGTTCGTCATCGAGGAAGAAAACCCCATCGAAATCCTGTACATTGATGAACGTGTGGCCCAGCGTCAACTCGATCGACTGCAGGCGGTCAAGCGTGAGCGGGACAGCCGTGCGGTACGGGAAACCCTGCGTGCACTGAAACGGGCTGCGCAGGGATCGGACAACCTGATGCCTTACATTCTCGACGCCGTGATGGCGTATGCGACCATCGGCGAGATCTGTGATACCCTGCGCGACGTCTGGGGGGAGTGGGAGGAACCGGAAGTCATCTGAACCGTTGCGCACGGATCGGCAACCGGAGACTACGGCCTGCGCACGGTCAGGGTCACGGTCACCGGAGGTCCCGTGCGGGGGACGATCTGTATTTCCAGCGGCGGATGCGTATCCACAAAGTGGATATTGAGGTGTTCGAGCCATGACGTCCGGGGATACGGCACCCGCACCCAGGATTCCGTATCCCGGATACGCACTTCCCACACGTCCGCCGGACGCCCCCAGCCGATGTGAATCACTGCACGCAGACGCGCGGGCAGTTGTTGCCAGAACGTGAGCAGACGCCCTTCCCAGCGCACGAACTCCGCGGGCAGATCGGCGATCTGGCGGGTCATCTGGATCTGGCGGGCACGACCGTTCCGATACACGACCGTTCCCCGCCAGAGGCGCATGGATGCCTGATCACGCAGTGCCGAAACGGTGAATTCCACCCGTGCATCGGTCATCTGACGCAACCATTCGGCAAGGCGCCGGCGTGCGGCACTGCGGTGCGTTTCCCAGGGAAACGGGACACTCACCAGGACACCGATGAGCACGAGCCAGAAGACATCATACCCCCATCGTCCCCGACGCATCGCTTCCTGCCAACGCATGTGTCAACCCACTTCCCTCTGCACTTCCCGGAGCATCCGACGGGCTTCCTGATTTCCCGGATCGAGTTCAACCAGACGTTCTAAAAACCGTTTGGCCTGACGGTACTGTTTATTCCGAAACAACAGGGCCGCCAGGTGTGCGAGATAGTTTCTGTTGTCCGGATCGAGTTCCAGTGCTTTCATATACGCGTGTGCGGCTTTCGGATGCAATCGCGGGTGACCCTCATACACGACGCCCAGCCAGTAGTAATATTCCGCAACTTCGGGATCCTGTTCAATCGCCGCTTCGAGTGTCTGGGCGGCCCGCCAGTTGTCCCCGACCTGAATGTATTCCATCGCACGGTTATAGAGCAGACGTGCAAACTCCTTCGGCGTATGCGGGAGCTTTCGCGGTTTCCTCCGGGTTTCACTCTGCGGCGCACCGCGCAGATGCCAGTACCCCCCTGAAGAGAACGCGTCTGCCACGCGTTCCACGCCCTCGGCCTCACGTTCTTCCCGGGTGGGGACACGTTCCCGCAGCCGTTCATACGCCGCACGAATCCGCTGCCGAATCGCGATCAGCATGGGTTCAAGAGGCACAAGATGCGGATCGTCCGCACAGCGTGCGGGATCGTATTCCTCCATCAACTCGCGATAGCGTGCATCGATTTCTTCAAGCGTCGTGGTACGTCCAAGTTGAAAAATGTCATCGTCGTCCAGCCGTTGCAAGTTCCGGAAAAAGTTGATCACACGTTCCGCAAACGGGATACGGTCCCGGGATGCCGCGTGAGAAGGCTCCGGAGATGCAGCAGTGGATGCGGAAGACGCCTGTGACGCCACCGACGAATCCGAAGACACTGGGGACTCTGCATGGACCGGTTCCGCCCAGCCGCAGAGCAGCACGAGCGTCATCAGTTGCAGCGCACGCATGCGTTCGATCTGGCCCACTTTCAGCAACTGTTCCAAACTCGCGCCGCCGTCAAGCAGGGACAGGAAATAGGCGTCCCGCGGTGTCAGATCCAATCGGGTCAGGGGATCCATCGCTTCCGGTCGCAATCGCGGGACCCGTGCAGGTATGGGCATATGCAACTGGCGCAGTACCTGATCCGGTTCATGCAGACTCTGAATGGCGTTCCAGATGGCTTCGGGTAACCAGACACGGACGAGATTGAAATCCTCCGGTACAGTCTCATCGTCCCAGAAGTAGTCGCCCCGCGGCCAGAACAGAATATGGCGCACGTTGAACAATATGGCGTCGCGTAAGGTTTCACGAAGGACATCCCCGGGGATGTGGAGTCGGTCCCGCACCTGATGCAAAAACCGGGCGAACGGCAGTTCACGCAATGCGGGTTCCAGATCGGCAAACCGTTCACCATATGCGGGCAACAGAAAATCGATCCAGTGTTCCCCTTCCGTATTCGCCTGCACGGCCAGGATGGCGTCCCGATCGATCCAGAAAATCTTTTCCAGAGCGTCCCATGTGATGTGCAATACGCCGGTACGTTGTTGCCGGTACAACGCTCCCAACAGGGCCAGAAACGGCACATCAACCAGTGTGCCCTGCCAGGGGATCTCTGCGGTCATGCCACCGCCTCTTCCGGATACAGTTCCTTCAACAGATGCCGATAACGCTCCATCACTACCCGGCGTTTGACCTTCATCGTGGGTGTCAATTCCCCTCCTTCAATCGAAAACGGTTGAGCAATGAGGACAAACCGTTTGACCTTTTCAAACTGCGCCAGGGGGGTCTGGGCTTCATCCAGTATTCGTTGAAAATGGTCCTGGACTTCCGGCCGACGCAACAATTCCTCATAGGGGTCGGCGGGCAGTCCCCGCTGGGTGGCCCACTGGATCAGCATTTCGCGGTTTG
Source organism: uncultured Acidobacteriota bacterium (assembly GCA_964541595.1). Taxonomy (GTDB): domain Bacteria; phylum Acidobacteriota; class HRBIN11; order HRBIN11; family HRBIN11; genus CAZIRO01. The sequence continues at coordinate 5,415 of CAZIRO010000036.1, read as the reverse complement.
GCACGATAAATGCGGCCGGATAGGGTTTCCCGTCCCCGATGACCATCACTTCCTCGATCCAGGGACTCTGTTTCAGCGTGTTTTCGACCTTTTGCGGTGCGATATTCTTCCCGCCTGCCGTGACGATGATGTCTTTTTTGCGATCTGTGATGTAGAGAAATCCATCCTCATCGATGTACCCGATGTCTCCGGTATGGAACCAGCCGTCCGAATCGATGACTTCCTGTGTGAGTTCCGGTTTTTTGTAATACCCCTTCATGATATTCGGACCCCGCGCCAGGATCTCCCCATCCTCCGCGATACGGATGTCCACGCCCGGGATTGGCAGGCCCACGCTCCCCGGTTTCCACGCATCGACGCGATTGACGGTCAATACCGGCGAAGTCTCCGTCAACCCGTACCCCTCCAGGATACGCATGCCGATGTTGTCGAAGAAAATGGCGACGTCTCTGGGCAGCGGTGCGCCACCGGAAACCATCAAGCGCACTCGACCACCCGTGCGCGCTTTGATCTTGGAAAACACCAGTCGATCCGCCAGCGCATACTGCAATGCCAGCCACGGTCCCAGCGGTCGTCCCGCACGTTTGCGTTCACCCGCACGCGCGGCAACCCGCAGTGCCCACTGGAACAGCCGTTTGCGCAAGCCGGAAAGCGTCTGTGCCTGGGCTTCGATACGGGTTTTGATCTTTTCATACACGCGGGGCACCGCAATGATCACCGTGGGACGAATTTCCTGCATGTTCTCCGCAATTGTCTGAATGCTCTCGGCAAAGGCAATCCGGGCGCCACCGGCAAGCATCGTGTAATAGCCGGCCATTCGCTCGAATACATGACTCAACGGGAGAAACGACAGGTGGACATCGGTCGCACTCAGTTGCAGACAGGCCAGACTCGCTTCCACGTTGGATAAGAAGTTCCGATGGGTCAACATCACGCCCTTGGGGTCTCCGGTCGTGCCGGACGTATAAATAAACGTGGCGATGTCTTCCGGATCGATCGCATCCACCGCATGACGAAACCGTTCAGGTGCGGCCCGGGCGCCTGCTCGCCCGTCCTGAAACGCCTGCTCCAGCGTGAAAAACTGAACGGATTCCGGCAGATCGGGACGGTACTGTCCCACGTTCTCGAAGATCACGACAAAACGCAGGCATTCGGGCAACCGATCGGCGAGCGCGCGGATTTTCTCCAGTTGCTCCTGCGTGGATACAAAAATGCCGACGGTCTCCGCATCCCGCAAGATGTACTCGATCTGACCGGGCGGCAGTGTCGCATAAATGGGGACGTTGATACCTCCAGCTGCCATGGTCGCCAGATCGACGTAATACCACTCGGGGCGGTTCTCGGAGAGCAGCGCGATACGGTCTCCCTTGGCGACACCCCTGCGCCAGAGGAAATGGGCCAGTTCGACCACGTGGTCGTAAAACTCGCGGGAGGCAATGGGTCGATATCGTCCCTGGCGTTTGACGTATAGCGCGTCCGGGCGATCGTACCGGTCCACATAGTCCAGAAACAGATGGACAAGTGAACGATATCGCATACCCTGGCCTGCAACCCGGGGACGCCGCGCGATCGCAGGTCCCGCCGGGGCCGGTTATTTATAACGCGCCGTCCGTGAGTGGCGATGCACCGGCAGGCGCGATTTCACCACCCGCATGAAATCATGCGCCATTAGGCCATGGTCGATTCGTACTGAAAGAAGCCAGGGTTGAGAATGGCGTGGGGATCGTATTTCCGTTTCAGTTCGTTTACCCTGGGCCAGTAGTCTCCGAAGTGCTGGCGCCAGCGTGGCAGATCAAACCGGACCCAACCGGACAGATAACGTTTGCCTCCCATCCGGATACTCAGATCGCTCAACTGATCGAGCAATTCCAGTGCCTGTTCCAGGTCCTCCTTCGGAATGCCCGGCAAAATACCGAACCCAAGGACGAAATCTTCATCGGGCACGCGAAACATTGGCATACGTGTCTGCCGTCCGCGCGCGGGCCAGATCAGAATGTGCCCGCCACCGAGCAGCACGGGCGGCAGATTCGACAGTACCGTTTCCATGTACTGCCCCGCCGTGCTCCAGGGAAGCGTGACTTCCATCCAGGGGTGTGCCCGGTCCCAGTACCCACTTTTGCGCCAGATGGCAAACAGCGGATCCAGACGCGTGGCAAACTCATAAATTGACTGGTCTTCCGTATGGACATGTCGATAATACCGCAGCCCCTCAAGCACTGTCGCATCCTGCGGCGGGCGATCCGGCTCGAATTCCACAGTGATGTGCAACGGATACATCCAGTAAGCAAACGGTTGTTTGCGACCCCCGACCTTGCGAAACCCCTGGGGCGCGGGGACCGCCCACGATTCAATGTAGTCGATGCGATCCGTGGCCATGACGAGTCGTGCATCGTCGAGCAACGCCTGTACGTCATCGTAGAGCAGGTAATACGTCCGGGTCATCGGTGCATGGGGACGCAATCGATGCCGCACACGCGTGATAATGGCAAACTGCCCGAGACCGCACAGTGCGTGGTAGAAGAGTTCTGCGTTTTCCTCGGGACTGCACCATACGATATCTCCCGTACCCGTGACCACCTCGATCGCCAAACAGTTGTCCGCCTGCGTGCCATACCGGAATGAAGAAATGCCCAACCCGGCCATCGAACACGTACCGCCGACACTGACATTCAGGTTGTTCGTGAGTACCGGTGGGATCAGCCGATACGGTTTGAGCCGTTCCACAACGTCCCGCCAGATAACCCCCGCAGAGGCTTCAAACCACCGTTCTTCGGGATGAACCTCGAATACCTCTGTCAGCGTGCGCATGTCGATCAGAATACCATCCTGATTCAGAGATTGTCCGGACTGCGAGTGCGCCTGCGATCGTGTGGATACCGTGTATCCGTGCTGCAACGCAAACCGTACGGTTTCCGCAACGTCCCGCGTCGTGCGCGGACGAACCACAAACCGCGGGGTCTTGTGCACGATCCGGCCGAAGTCTTCCGAGATCTCTGTCATCAGATCCGGATCGCGGGTGACTTCCCCTGTAATGCGCGCCTGCAGTTCAGCCATTTCATTTTCAAGCATACCTGACCTCCCCAGCGGCAATTGACCGGAATATACTGTACCCTATCGCCTGAAAAAAGTGACAGAACACCATACCAGCACACGCCATGTCGTTAAAAAATCCCCTGTAACTCGGAGAAGGATTGATGGTTTCCGCTCATAGTGTACCGATTTTCGGCCGAGATGCAAGAAGAGCAATCTGAAATCGGGACAGGCAATGGGACAGGGGATGCGCCGGATGCGCGGATGGCCCGGTCGATGCCGGGTGTCGGGTCTCAGGTGTCAGGTCTCAGGTCCCAGGTGTCCGGTGTCCGCGCATCCCGGTTGACGGGTTATCGCGGGGTCCATGGGGACACGCCGTGTCCCATTGCCTGGCCCGATTTCAGGAGCCATCGGGTATCAGGTTGTAGTGGCCTGTTGTCAACAGGAACATCACGCCCGATGATGCGCCACGATCTCCGCAACGGGAAACCGATAGGTCCGCCGGCAGAACCTGCACTGGACTTCAATGGTCGTTTCGGGTGACTCGCTCCGGAATGACCAGCGAGTCTCCAACGCCCGCAGCATGGCGCGCACCCGACGAACATTACATCTGCAGCGGAACCGTAAACGCCGGGTTTCCAGAATTTCAGTTGCGCCGTCCGGGAAGAGCGCACGCAGAAGCGCCGCGGGCTCTGGATGGTGCCAGAACCATCGGCTGATACTGCCCAGACGCGCGATACGCGCACTGAGTCGATCCATGTCCTCCTCGCGGGCCGACGGCAGTCGTTCCACCAGACAACCGCCGGCAGCCATCACCCGCTGTCGGCGGATGAGGACCCCGAGCAGTACGGCCGAATGGACCTGCTCGGATTGGAAGAGATAGTGCGCAAGATCGGCGCCGATCTCTCCGTTGACGAGGGGCACCGTACTCACATACGGTTCGCCGAATCCGAAGTCGCGGATCACGGTCATGGTGCCGCGACCGACCGCTTTTGCAACGTCCCATTTCCCGTCCCGCAGGGGCAACATCACCGACGGATTGCGTACATAGCCACGCACCAGACCGTCTCCGGTACACTCCGCCATAACTTCCTGCAGGGGACCGTCGGCGTGCACGTGGATCTGGATCCGTTGCGTGCGCACGGGTTTGATGTAACCCGCCAACAGGGCTGCACCGATCATCACCCGACCGAGTGCGGCCGTGGCCACAGGAGACAGCCGCTGGTGTCGCTGCACGGTCTGTACCATCGAGGTAGCGGTAACGACGATGAGCCGCACCTGCCAGCGCGCGTCGATCGCCCGGATCATCATTTGCTGCATGGAAGGGCTCCACAAAAAGGGGGCAGTTATTGAGAGTGTGCCAGAACCGCACACCAGAGTCAAGCGATGAATATTTTCAATGGTGATTTTAGGATTCAATCAAAATACGACCTGTAGGAATCTCTGGAATTGTGTGTACTATATGTAGTTTCTACCTGCACCAAATGGACAAAAGCGGCCGTTTATTTGAATAATATATTGATTATATTAAATATAATGCACAAAATGATCCAGGGAACGCTTAGAACCATCAGCAAAAATGGGGTAAGATCACGGGAATTTGCTTGATGGTCTTGACAAAGTGTGGATTTCGACTTATATTGGAGGTGGAAAATATTTGAATTCCGCCAGTGGCAGGGCGGAAATGCTGCCACGCACTACCGCGATCGGTAGTGCCGGAGTTGTTCACCATGGCGAAAAAGGCGCAGAAAGTCACCAAAACCGGGCTGGTCAATGAGGTCGCCAAACGCGCCGGTCTGACCAAAGCCCAGGCACATAAAGCCGTTGATGCCGTGATCAGTGCGATTACCGATACGCTTGCCAAAGGGGGCAGTGTCAATCTCGTGGGGTTTGGGTCCTTTGTGGTGGCGCAACGCAAGGCTCGGAAGGGACGCAACCCGCGGACCGGACGCACCATGACCATTCCGGCCCGCAAAGTCGTGCGTTTCCGGCCGGGTCGGCGTCTTCGTGAGGTGGTGAAATAAACCCTCACCCCGGAACCCATCGGGGCCCCGGCATCACGGGGCCCTCTTTACACGGCATCACTTCGCGGCACTTTTCCCTGCGCCACTCCGGAAACAAGCCATGAAGGCTGCGATCGGGACAGGCAATGGGACAGGGGATGCGCAGATGACCCGGTCGACACCGGGTGTCGGGTCTCAGGTCCCAGGTGTCCGGTGTCGGGTATCCGCGCGTCCTGGTTGACGGGTTATCGCGGGATCCATGGGGACCCCGTGGGTGCCCATTCGGCCATGCGATACCCCGTCCCCTGTCTTCCGTCCCGGATACCTGACACCTGAGATGTTATGTTCAAAGTCAAGTTGGGTGCATGGCTCGCGACTCCGT
>CAZIRO010000035.1:11401-20196 GCA_964541595.1 uncultured Acidobacteriota bacterium | reverse complement strand
AGATGGGGGCATACATCGGTTTTGTCACGAGCGCGTCGTTGATCATTGACCACACGCCGGGAGACGTATGGATCACGAGCAAAAACGTGGTCAATTTTGACTCCGCGCGGCCGTTTCCGATCCGCATTCTATATAAAGTTCGGGCACTTCCCGAGGTCGCCTGGGCGGATGAACTCATCATGAGCTGGGGGCTGATGAAACTTCCGACGGGTGCGACGGAATCCGTTCAGATGATCGGGTTCAACCTGGATACCGGCATCGGGGGACCCTGGGAGATGGCCGAGGGTTCCATTCAGGATCTCCGGGGCCAGCCGGGGATCATTCTGGACGTCTCTTCACTGCGCCGACTTGGTCCTCTGCGCGTGGGAGACGAAGTGGAGATCTTCTGGGAAAAGGCCCGCATTGTCGGATTTTCACGCGGGGTCAAGTCATTCACCACGTATCCGATCGCATTCATGTCCAAACAGACGGCGCGCCGATTCTCCCGCATTGTCACGGATGACACGACGACGTATGTGATCGTGAAGTTACGCCCTGGCGTGGATCCGCACGCGTTTGTTGCGCGACTACGCCGATGGCCGGAACTGCGGGGTGTGGATGTGTACACCCGTACGGAGTGGTCCTGGAAGACGCGCCGGTACTGGAGCATCCAGACCGGTCTGGGGTTGGGCATCGGCGTCACGGTATTGCTCGGATTTCTCGTTGGCACGGCGATTGTGGGGCAAACGATCTATGCTTCCACCATGGAGCATCTGCGAGAATACGGCACGTTGAAAGCCATGGGGGCGACGAACCGGGAACTCGCCGGGATCATCCTGGAACAGAGTTTACTCAGCGGCGCATTCGGGTATGTGGCCGGCGTGATCGTGACCATTCTGACGCTACCCATTTACAATCGGCTGCAACTGGCCATGGTGATTCCGGGATGGCTGTATGTGGTCATGATCGGACTGACGTTCACGATGTGCACGATCTCGTCACTAGTGGCCGTCCGGCGGGCCATGCGGGTCGATCCGGTGGTGGTATTCCGGTTTTAAGTGGTTCATTTCCAAAGTGAAGTGGCGAAGAAGGTGCCGGAGGTTGAGGGGATGGGACCCGGATGGACGCGGATGCGCACAGACAGGTTGCCTGATCTGCGCCACGTCTGCGTGTATCGGCGTCCCATTACGGCTCACTGCGGGGGACTGATCCCGAGCCCGGATGCTGCGTCCTCTCCCCTGGGGAAGAGGCGATGGTGCGGAGAATGAATCAATACAACAGATGTAGGAAATGAACCATTTAGAAGCGGAGCAGTGCACCCATCGTGTCGATGAGGCGCACAAGTTCCGGATCATGACGAATGGGCACGAGTTCCGCGCCCTGATGGACGGCGGCTTCAACGGCTTCATTGAGCAGATTTTCCGTATACTGCAATTCGATCCGACACCGCGGGCAGGCATCCTTTCGCGGTGCGAGATATCCGCACCGGGGACACACGTACCCCTCGAACATCTCGTCCGGATCGAACACGAGCACCGCACACCGCCACTCGTTGAGTGCCCGCAGGGTTGCCTCGATGCCGATCACGGCACGGTGGGGCATCTGGCGGCGCAGGTGGTCGATCCATTCCCGAACACGCTGCCGCTCGACCGTCATCACGGCCGTTTCGACGCGTTCCCGGATCTCCCGGAGTTCCCCGCTTTCGACGAAGTAGTCCATGACCGGTCCGAGCCGCTGGGTCATCGGATACGGCAGGTACCGTGTCAGCGGTCCGGTCACTTCCGGATGTCCCATCAACAAGACGATCTCCGGATCGTACAGTGCGAACCAGCGATACGCCTGTTCCGCCACGTGTTTGAGGTGCCAGTGCACGTGCGTTTCGATATGCCGGTCAATTCTCCGTTCCTCGTATCCCTTGAACCCGCCATAATTGACCCGTGCGGGCACATCCTCGCGCACACATCCGATCTCTTCCAGGTGACCCGCAAGGTAGTAAAACCCGCGGGCAACCTCGCGACTGACCATGAGTGCCAGAGCGTCCGCGTAACCGGCCAGTGCGATGAGCAGCGGGGTGACATAGGGTCCCCTGGGGTACAGGACGATCTGACTTTTCAGGGGAATCGCATACGTCAGTGTTTCAAACAGGTCCGCCGGTTCACAGGCAAAGATCACGAGCAGGCGGGTATCGTCCCGGACGAATTCCTGTCGCACATACCGTTCAACACGTGCCAGATCGCGTCGTGCAGCCTCCTGAACGTCTTCCGGATAATGGCTTAACTGTTGCTGTGCCTGTCGGATGAGTTCCTTGAACTCGATTTCGTATTCCCGATTCGGATACTGACGTCCGTCGACGTTCAGATACAGGCTGACCGTGATAAACGGATCGGTATCCAGAGCAGCGAGTCGTTTGATCCCGCGAATGACCTGCATGGGACCCCCTCCGGGTGGACTACAGTGTGTGTATGGCACGGTCAAATACGCTCTTTGCCGCTTCCATGATGGCCTCCGGAAACGTCGGATGTGCGTGCACGGTCAGCGCAATATCTTCCACCGTTGCACCCATTTCAATGGCCAGGGCGGCTTCTGCAATCAAACTGGACACCTCCGGACCGACCATTTCCACGCCGAGCACGACGTGGCTCTCCGGATCGGCAATGACCTTGATGAATCCTTCGGGTTCCTCCGCGATCAGCGCACGGCCGAGGGCTGCAAACGGGAACCGGCCGATACGGACATCCATCCCCTGCTGATGGGCCTCCGCTTCGGTGAGACCGACCGTAGCGATTTCCGGATCGGTGAAGATCACACGCGGCACCACCCGATAATCCACGGCAACGTTGCGTCCCGCAATGACCTCGGCGACGACTTCACCCTCATGGGACGCCTTATGGGCGAGCATCGGTGCGCCGGCGACGTCGCCGATGGCAAAGATGTGCGGCACGGACGTGCGCCGTTGCGCATCGACACGCACAAACCCGCGTTCGTTCCGGTCCACACCGAACGCTTCCAGGCGCAGGTCCTCAACGGCAGGGCGCCGCCCCACAGTGACGAGCAGGACGTCAAACGGTATCCGGTGGGTACGGTCCCCCTGCCGGACGATGAGCACACGACGATCGTCTCCGGTCACGATATCCACCGCCCGCGCGCCAGTCAGCACCTGGACACGATACTTTCGCAACCGTCGTTCGAGCACGCGCACAAGATCCGGTGACACGCCCGGCAGGATCTGATCCATCAACTCCACGATGGTCACTGCGCTTCCGAGCATGGCGTAGACCATACCGAGTTCCAGGCCGATGTATCCACCGCCGATGATGGTCAGACGCTCCGGGATGTGCTGCAACTGCAGGGCTTCCGTTGAACTGATAATGGTCGTTCCGTCAAAGGGAAATCCGGGCAACTCGATCGGCGCGGACCCCGTGGCAATGACGATCGTTTCCGCGGTCACCTCACGCGGTCCGTCCTGCGTGGCGATCCGGACCCGGTGCGGATCGACGATCGATGCCGTGCCGCGAACGAACTCCACGCCGTTGCCCTTCAGCAACTGATGGATTCCCCGGGTGAGGCGTGTGACAATCCGGTCCTTCCAGGCGATCGTTTGTGCCCAATCGACGGAGAGCCCTGCGACACGGATTCCCATCTGCTCCGCACGGTGGCGGAGCGCGGTGTACATCCGCGCCGCCTGGATCAGGGCTTTGGACGGGATACAACCGCACTGCAAACAGACGCCACCGACCTCGTTCTGATCCACGAGCAGGGTTTTCTGACCCAACTGTCCCAGACGAATGGCCGCGACATATCCGCCCGGACCACCCCCGATGACCACCGCACGATAGTCCATACATCACCCCCCACGCGCACGATCATGGCACGATTGTAGCCGATCCACCGAATGGCGGCAAAGGCGGGGACTCTCCGAAACCGTCCCCTGAATCTGGACCCCATCGCTCATTCGATCCAACCCGTCCGCAATACCCGCCAGGCGACGCGCCACCGGTCGCGCCAGCGTCGGATCGGATAGACCCGCCGGGGTACGGACGGCGGGGATTCTCGCGGCCAGGCACGTGCGGACTGCGTTCCGGACGCACCCGACGGCGACACCGGGAGCGCGATCGAAGACACCACATGCGTCTGTTGCGAGGACTGTCCGTACAGGCGCATCCAGGCGTGCTGCTGTCGGGCACCGCGGGATCCGGCGCCAAACCGTCCATCCAGGAGCAACCGCACAACAAGGTCGACATCCGTTCGGCTGGCGTCCCGGGACACACCGTACTCGATCTGAAACAGCAGTTCGGCCAGTGTGGATGCCGGGGGACGTTCTTCCGGTTGCGCCATGAGACACTGCCGGAGCAAATGGACGAGACCCGCACCCCCCGGCAGCGGTTGCAGTTGCCGATGCAGCCGGTCCAGCCGAGTATGCAACGCGTGCCACCGGTATTCCGGACCGTGCTGTCCCGTCGGGAACGGCGGTGCACCGAGCAGGGCAAGGTACATCAGGACCCCCAGACCGTACACGTCGCCCTCCGGAACCGTACGACCTTCCAGCCGCTCTGGCGCCGTGGTCATCTGCACCGGTGCCATGGTTTCCAGTCGGTACAGTCGGGTGACACCGAGTGTATCCATATGTTGTTGCACAAGCGCGGATTCGCTCGGACCGACGCAGGCCGTCGTCAAAAACCGCATGCCGTTTTCATCGATCATGAGCGTCTCATCCGATAGAGACCGATAGCAGAGACCACGTCTGTGGATACGCGCCAGGGCTTCCGCGATTGTCCGGAACAGCACGACAATGACCAGAGGCGCCAGGATCGGCACGGGAGCACCGGAAGTTTCCGCACGACGGCGGAGTGCTGCACGAGTAATAAAATCCCGCAACATGACCATGCCACCCGCTTCCAGCGTGACGACAGTGTGCTCAGATTCCTGAATGGAACGCACGTATGGGAACCCCATGGCATCGCCACAATACTCCATCAAAGACTTTTCCCGGGACCATCGCGGATCGGTATGTCCATACTCCCGAATGACGAGTCGGTAGTGCCGGTATCCGGGCGTGGACACCGGACGAATCCGGACATGTGGGATACTGTTCAGGGGAATCGCAGTATCGGCATACTCCAGTTCCAGCATGAGGAACCATCCAACCCGAGCGGGAACGGAATCCGCCACCGCCCGAGGCCGGGGTATTTGGTCTGCGCCCGGGTCCTGGAAATGAAGCCTCCCGGCAGGCGCGTTTTGGCTTCATTCCAACACGGGAGTTCGGGGGACAACGACGATTTCGGGGCGGGAGCTGTTCTTCGGTCTGTTCACACCCGATCGGGACGGGCAGTTACGGGGCACCGGGAATTCCCGTCTGCGTACAGCCGACCGCATAGTCCGGTCCGCCGACGATTTCCAGATTGCGGACGTCCAGCAGACGGTCCGCACACTTCCACAGCGCGTCATCCAGCATGGAAACGTAAAGCCCGCGTGATGCACATGCACGGATCAACTCCCGATCGAACCCATCGGCGCGCATACGGTGCACGTCCTGATGGATTTCCGGATCAAAGGCCACGACCTCAAACACGGGCATGCGGTCGCCGTACCCCGTCTGGCGGCAAACGGAGCACCCCATTCCCTGATACCCCCATTCAAACCCGCGCGTACGGGCAACCGGCGGCATGGGCACGCGTTGCATGCAGCCCTTGCAGGGACGCCGGAGGAGCCGCTGTGTGGACACAACGCGCATGGCACTCACGACCATATCGAGCGCAGCAGAACGTTTGTGCACGTGTTCGTGGATCAACTGCACGAACCGGTGCACGACCTGGACAGCCGTATTCGCGTGCACGGTGGTCAGCACGAGATGCCCGGTGAGGGCAGCCTCGAGTGCGGCATGTGCTGTTTCCGGATCGCGCACTTCTCCGACCAGGATGATGTCCGGGTCCTGGCGCAAAAAGGCCCGGATCGCAACATGAAACGGAAATTCCGGCCGGACCGTGGACTGTTTCAATCCGGGGATGTGGTACTCCACGGGGTCTTCAATTGTGCACACATTCAGAGCATCCAGATCCAGCTGGCGCAGCGTCACATGCAGGGTAGTCGTTTTTCCGGAACCGGTCGGTCCGGACAACACCACGAGTCCCCACTGACCCTGCGCACCAGCTTCGATGGCCCGTCGGATGAACGCATAGGCCTGGCCCTGCAAACCGATGTCAGCAGGGGCTCTGCGCACGATCTGGGTATCCAGCAGACGGATCACGAGCGACTCGCCCACACCACCCCGCGCACCGGGGATGGAGACCGGAATGATACTGACCCGACAGTCCATACGTCGACCGTCCTCAGTCTGTACGGTGAATGCCCCGTTCTGCGGACGAACAGCACGCTCGGTGCGGATGCCCGCCACGGATTTCACCGCGAGCACAATGGGTTCCCATTCGTCCGCATTCAGGCGGGCGACGGACTGCAACCGTCCCTGTACACGAAACCGAACACGGGTAACATCGCCGGTGGGTTCCACGTGGATATCGCTGGCACCGCGCTGAATGGCGAGATGCACCAGGATACGTGATGTATCGCGCCCAGAACGGAACGATCGACGCAGGACCTCCAGCTCGTGATTCCGGAGGACCTCCACGTCCGTTGCCACCGGCCGCAACTCACCGGGAACGATGGCCCGTTCTTCCGTGCCCCCGTACAGGATATCGACCAACCGTTCCTCGGGGAACGTGCCGTCGAGAACACGCAACTCGACGAGCACGGTATCGGCATTCCCGGCATAGACCTCGATGAACCGTTCCAGGTCGGGGTGCTCGGGTAATCGACTCAGACCGGCTACGACTTTATACGGCGGGGCCAACCGTGTGTGCAGGGGCAGGATTCCGGTCTCCAGCGCAACACGCATTTCCCATCGACTGCGCAACCGCTCGGGCAACGGACGCGGGCGCAATGCATCCGAACGGGCGAGCGGGATGCGCAGCCAGCGGGACAGGATGCGTCGCACGGTTCGGCGGTCATTTGCGAACCGCCGGACCAGCGCTCGCCATTCGGAGACGTACGGTGGACCGTCCACCGGGGGTTCTTCCGAGAGATAGAGAAAGTATGTATTGTCGAGCAGATCGCCAGCGACGCTCATGAGACCGCAATACGAGAGCTCTCCGTCCGGTGCGAGTACACGACAGAGAATGCACTGGGGTTGACCGTCGTCGATACGCAACATGCGGGTCATCCGGCGGCATACCGCGCACGCGCGGGATCCGGAACGCCACTGTAACTCCAGCATCCAGGGATCGATCATGACATGAATGGCACGCACCATCTCCCCTGTCCCCCCAACTATCCGAACCGGGTCATGGCCTCGAAGATCGTGGTGTAAATACCGACGAGCACGCCACCGACCAGCGCGCCCAGCACGACGATCAGTCCATACTCCAGAAACTGCATCACCCGCGTCACCATCTCCTGGAGTTTGTGCATGTACCGTCCGGTCAAACGGCGCAGCGTCTCCTCAAGTCGCCCGGTTTCATATCCTGTGGCCAGAATGACGGCCATATCCAGCGGATACCCGGCGGACAACAGACGGTCGTAAATCGATTGGCCCACGGCCTCCTCCCCACGGGCCCACCGTTCCATCTGCACCGCAGCCGCCTGGCTGCGGTGGAGCATGCAAATCCACCGCGCACGGGCAAACGCCCGTGCAAGCGATTCACCCGAGGCCAGCGACGCTTCCAGAACGAGCAGTGTGCGCACCACATCGACAAGAAAGAGAACCCGGGAAAACGGCCAGATGCGAAACAGAACCCGTTGCACGCGCGGGAAAAGACGTACACCGACGGCTGCCCATGCCACTACAAACGGACATCCGGCAAGTCCCCGGACCATCCAGTGCACCGTACGGGGAAGTGCAGTGCCCAACTCGTTCAGAACGCGGTGCAGTTCGCGAAATACCAGCAGTTCGAAGACCCACCCGACCGCACCCATGACGCCCACAATGAAGAGCGGATAAATAAGCAGCGTCCGCAGCGTGCGCGTCATCTGGACCTGCATTTCCAGAAAGTCAATCGTCCGCTGCAGCATCTCCACCAGTCGTCCCGTGGATTCTCCGGCTTCGATCATGCGCACTTCAACGTCCGGGAACCCGACCAGTGCGAGGGATTCACTTAAACTGGCTCCGACCGTCCAGATATGCAGCAGCGGAAGCATGACCCGCTGAATGGGACGCGGAAGATGCGCAAGTTGGCCCGCGAGAACGCGGACGGGAGAGATACCCTCGGACAGAAAATCCCGCAGGATTTCAAATACCGCAATGCGAACCCATGACGGCGGCCGACGTCGCCAGCCGCGTATACGACCCATGCGCCGCATGCCCAGAATGCGGCGATCGCCGAAAACCCGTCGAACTCGACGTTGTACCTCTTCGCGTGTGCCCTGCAGCACGAGATCGACCCGATCTTCCCGCGTGCTGGGAACGCCTGCAACCTCCGCCGATACGGTAACCAGCCAGTACGCCTGTTGTACCATCACAGATATGCACCCGCACCAAAAACGTCTGTGCATACATTACATACGGACAAGTGAAAACGGTGCCCGTGACATCCATATGCTTCCTACGATCCCTGCTGGATGATCGCACGTGTGCGTTCACCCTCTGTTTTGACCAGCTCCGCGACATACCGCAGGGTATCTTCCACACGTTCTAACGAGGCCTGCATGCGCTCCAGCATTTGACCCTGATGTTCCAGCATCTGGCTCTGCCGCTCCAGCATCCGGCCCAGGTGTTCCAGCACCTGACCCTGCCGCTCCAGCATCCGACTCTGTTGCTCCAGCATCTG
>CAZIRO010000035.1:0-11301 GCA_964541595.1 uncultured Acidobacteriota bacterium | reverse complement strand
ATCCGACTCTGTTGCTCCAGCATCTGACTCTGCTGCCCCAGTGTCTGACTTTGCCGCTCCAGCATCTGGCCAATTTCTCCCATGACCTGACCGTGCTGAAACAGTATCTTCCGCATCTGCGGACCGTTGACAAATACTGCATATATGGCCAGTACCAGTCCCAGCACGGATGCAAGCACACCGCTCAGACCGAGCAAAATTTCCATATTCCCCTCACTTTCGGGGTTTTCATCTTTAATACTGACCCTGGACCAATTGTAATGCAACTTCCGTGCCCAGAACCGTACAGCGCATACCGGCGCCGCTGATCGTAATTCGGCGGTTTTCACGATACGTGCGTATGGAGAACCGACCCCCCCGGCCACCGTCATGCATTCGTCGGTATCGCTCTTTCGTTCCATCTCCGGCTTCCGGCGCGTACCGGTGGCTGGAGTGTGCTCGATAGTGAACACGGTGGTATCGTTTCGGGTACACATCCTCCATCCGGATATATGGAATTTCGCCATGGGATCAGAGGGAGTCCACATAGTACATGCCCCATCCGCCGGTCTGGCATCCCGTTTGCATGCCTGACCGCGATTTCACCTTCGTTGCGGACATCCGACCATGCAGACCCACCGTACGTATCTCGTGGACATTCGTATGGGGACCGCGCGATGGGTGCGCATCGTACGGACAGCAGCGACCGGTCAGGCACTGGCTCGACAACTGCGCCGCCGGTACGGACACCGCTGTGTCGTCCGCGTTGACCGGCTCAACGTGCGTACGGCATGGCGTGCCGTATGGATCGTCTGGCGTTATCGACTGCCCCACAGCACGCGCCATCACATCATTCAAACCACACTGCAGGCCCACCGATACGGCATTGCATTGACAGAGATGTATACCGCGCTTGCACGGGCCACACGTCATCCGGTCTGGACTTTCCTGACCCATCTCCTGTTGCACGGCAATTCCCTGTGGCAGACCCTGCAGGAGATGGGGTTTCCGCACGCAGACGTCGCTATCCTGCGGTGTGGTGAACAGGGGGGCGCGCTTGCGGGATCGCTCGAACTTCTCGACCGCCAGTACCGGATACAGAAAACCATTCGCAGACACATCCGCACATTACTGCAGCGTCAGGTCTGGATCGGTGTGGCGTTCGCTGGGGCACTCGAAATGATGCAACGTGTGTTCCTCCCGGTGATCGACGAAGTCCTCCGCGCCATGGGAACGCGGCTTCCCGCGTGGATCACCTGGACCGGTGCCGGCATGCAGTGGGGGCTGCTCACCGGTCTGAGTGCGGCAGCGACGGTCGCCGTGGGCATGCGCATGGGATGGCAAAAGATGCACACCCTCACCCGGCGTGTGCTCCATTCAGTGCCAATACTGCGGCGCGTGTACATGCACCTGGACTGGAGTACCGTTTACCTCCATGTCGCCGTTCTGGAGCGCATGGGCCGGGGATCGGCTATGGCCTGGCAGGACGCCGCATCGTTGTGTCGCACCGCGGGCGTCCGCCGTACCTGCCTTGCAATGGCACAATACTGCGCACAGTCCCCGATCGGGACCTTCGCTCCGGACCGGTTGGGGTTTCCGGAAGAAGACGCCGTACGGATGACCGCCGCATGGCGTTCCGGTCATTTGAGCGATGCCTACATGCAACTGGCCGAAACGCATCGCACGCGACTCGCCACAACGGTGCATACGGTCGGCCACCACATGGAACAGGCGCTGACGCTGGGGATCGGCATTCTGGTCGCGTTCCTCCTGATCACGGCATACCAGGCACTCTTTCAGACCTATCGCTGGGGATAACCGTGCGCATCGATTTCTGGAACTACATCCGTCGCGGAGAATGGCATGTCGATACGAACGCATGCTGGATCTGCGATCATCGAACACCGCTGGTCGTAGAGACGGTTCCCCTCTGTCTCGGCTGTCTGTGGGCTACCCGCGGGTGTCCGAACGGACTGCCCACCGCACCGAATGCACGACACCACTATCGGTCCCTGTTCAACTCCCCGCAGGTCCGGGGTACCCCCGATGAAAAGTGGACGGTGACCGGATGGTTCCACCTCGCAACGGAACAGACCGCCCTGTCCGACCTATCCTGCATGTACGAAATCGAACGGGAAAGCGCACTTCGCCGGGGATGGCACCTTTCACCGTCCCGTCAACTCGGCTGGCCCGTGCTGCCCGCTCCGCCGGACCGTCCCCCTGAACCTGAACTGCGAACGCTATGGCCGCGTGACCGGGCACGGCGTTCGGGTATCCTGCCGATTGCCGTCACCGCACCGGCAGACGTCCGCGTGGACATCCTGTGTTTTCACCTGCCGGCGGAACAGGACATGGGGGACCTGTTCTACAGATTGCGTGAACGTTTTTCTGAAATCCGTGTGGCCTTCCGTGCGGCTCCTGACGACGCACAGCACGAGGACTGGCTCAGCGGTCTGTACGGTGGCGGCAGTGCCCGCCATATCGCCCTCCATGCAGCCCGTGTACACCCGCGTCCGTCTCCGACGCTTCAGGCACTCCGGATTCCCCCGGAACCCGCGGCGCATCCGGATGCCCTGACCGGACGGGAAGCCCTGGAACGACTGCTCGCCGACGCGTGCCGTCAGGGTGCCAGTGATATCCACATCGAACCCGTCCCTGGGACGAACCGGACGGGCACGCGTGTGCGATTCCGCCTGCACGGTGACCTGACCGAAGTACTGGAGGTATCGACGCCGATCTGGTCATCGCTCATTCAGGCCATCAAAGCGCAGTGCGGTCTATCTGCAGGAACCGCTACGGAACCCGTGGACGGCCGCATGATGCTCACCTGGCGTGGTCAGCGCATGCACGTGCGCGTCAGCATTATTCCGGTCATGGCCGGCACACCTGCGGAGAGTTGTGTGATGCGCATTCTGCACCAGGACATGCTGCGCTATCCCACGGACCGGCTGGGACTGGACGGACCGGTGTGGCACCGTCTGGTACGGGTACTGCAGCAACCCTGGGGATGGATCGTCATCGCCGGACCGACGGGATCCGGAAAATCCACGACGTTCCACCACCTGATCCGTCACATTCCCCCGTCCCGCAAGGTGCTCACCATTGAAGATCCGGTGGAATACATTCATCCCGGTATTGTGCAATGTCAGGTGAGCGATACGATGCCGTTCGCACGCGCCGTCCGCGCGTTCCTTCGACAGGACCCGGACGTCATGCTCGTCGGAGAAATCCGCGATCTGGAAACCGCGCGTGCCGCATACGAAGCCGCACTCACCGGGCATCTCGTTCTGACCACAATCCACGCCAACTCTCCCCTGCACGTGTTTGAGCGACTGGAACTGTTCGGTATCGACCGAGAAATGGCATGCACCGTCCTCCGGTTCACAGCCACACAGCGGTTGCTCCGACGCCCCTGTCCGGACTGCAATACACCGGTTCCGGTCGAACCATACGTTTCAGCACGCCAGCTCACCCTGCTCCGGCAATACGACCTGGCCACGGTCACCGTCCGGTACGGACGCGGATGTGCGACCTGTCGAATGAGTGGCTGGGACTGTTCCACGGATCTGCCCCGGGTGGCCGTGCTGGCCGGTCTGGACTGTTCCGAACCGGTGTGCACGTGGGTCCGGCAGCGTGTACCGTTCACACAGATCGTGCGCCAGGCGATGGCGTCCGGGGACTGGATTCCGGGTTTTGTATCCGGGGTATGGCTGGCGCATCGAGCACACTGCGATGCACGTCAGATTCCCCTCCTGGAGCAATTTCCATGGGAGAATGGACGACCGAATCCACCCGATGGATCACACCCCGGGTGATCCGGGAACTGGGGTACTGGTCCGACACACCGGAACAGCACTGGTTTCGAACCATTCGCATGTGGGGCAACCGTGATCCCCGGTGGCACTGGGAGCATCGACTGCAGACGCGCAGTCCCGTGGATCCGGGATTGCCCGTTTGGACGCATATCGATACGCGGCCGTCAGCGGTGATCACGCTGGAACCTTTCCGACCCGCCATCCCGCTGCGGTCAGCTGCCGAACGGTTTCGAGAACCCGGAACGTCTGCCTCACCCACACCTCTGCCCCTGCCGGCAGTTTTCCTCCTGATGGAGCAGTGGGTTCGATTTCTGCACCGACTGCACGCATATGGATTTATCCTCGGCCGTTTACACCCGGACTGGATCGAGATCGACCCGATCGCCGAGCATGTACGGTTCATCGCTCCCATGGTCGTTCATCCCGCAGGACACGTGTGTACCGCCTGTCCGCTCGCAGAAGGGGAAAGTGGTGCCATCTGGACCGCACCGGAACGGGACCCGCATACCTGGACATCCGCAACGGATGTATACCTCACCGGTATTTTGATGATCGCCTGTCTGACGCAATTTCCGGACGAACCCGTACATACAGCCGCACTTGAACACGCACTGCGACAGGCGACCCGACGTCTTGAACGTTACCGCTGTGCGACCTGGGTCCCCTGGTTGACCGCGTGTGTCCATCCGGATCCCGAACGTCGCCCACCGATCATCGTCCTGTTCAGATGGATCCAGCGGTTTCTGTTTCAGTTTTCCATCTGTGAACGTCTCGTATGGGTGCCCCTGCGTGTACGTGCGGCATCCGTTCCGGAAGCACATGAGGTACCCGCAACGCTGCACCTCGCATGGCGGTACCTCCGGCATGAATGGCATCTGCGACCACCGGTAATTGCGTCTCCCACACAGTCTCCGCTCCGAACGCCAGTCAGCGCTGCACAGAAAGGACCACCGGTGGTTGCACGCACCACTGCACAGGGGAGAAAACGGAAAGGGATACGAAAGCGGTGGACGTTGCGGTGGCGCTCCCGGAGGGACTCGAACCCCCAGCCCTCGGCGTAAAAGAACCCACCGTACAGTTCAGTCTTCTTGGACTTTATACGCGAATCCGGTCGCAAAATGTGACAACGGCTCCTGGAAGGTATATGATCAACATCAACATATTTTTATTCAAGAGTTGGAAGGTGCGCCAGAACACCCAGGTGCCCGGTGTCGGTGACATTCTGGAAGGGGACTTCTGGCCGGAGCGCGTGCGGGTGCTGACCGTTCAATCCATCGGAAACGGTCTCAAAGTCGAGGCCGTGGGTCTTTCCAGCCGCCAGTTTTACGCCAATATCCTGTCCCCCACGGATCTCCAGCATGTGCGCATCGTTCGGGATATCGGTCGGGATTTCCGGGGAAACGCAGAGGCATTTTTCCTTGCTATCGAGGCCCATCGGATTCGAAACGCCTTCCAGTTCGATCCCCTCATGGCTGTGAACGTATCCCAGGTCGACGCGCTACCCCATCAGATCGAAGCCGTCTATCACGTGATGCTGCGAAAACACCGTCTGCGGTTCTTGCTGGCCGATGATCCCGGAGCCGGGAAGACCATCATGGCCGGACTTCTGCTCAAGGAGTTAAAGTACCGCGGCCTGGTTCAACGAGTGCTCATCGTGGTACCGGGACATCTAAAGGATCAGTGGCTCCGCGAGATGAAAGAACGTTTCGGGGAAACTTTTACGGTCATCGATCGAAACGTGGTTCGAGCCTCATGGGGTCGCAACGTATGGCAGGAATACCCGCAGGTCATCACCTCGATGGACTTTGCCAAACAGGACGACGTCCTGGCGGCCCTGGCGGAAGTGCACTGGGACCTCGTGGTGGTCGATGAAGCCCATAAGATGGCTGCATACCAGTATGGTTCCAGGACAAAAAAGACGGACCGCTACCGGCTGGGAGAAGTCCTGTCACGTACCAGCGATTTCTTGCTGTTCCTGACCGCGACCCCTCACCGGGGAGACCCGGAGAACTTTCGCCTGTTTCTCGACCTTCTTGTTCCCGACTTTTTTGCCAATACAGAACTCCTGAAAGAGTCCGTGGAGAATCGAGAAAATCTATTGTTTCTACGCCGTTTGAAAGAGGATCTGAAAGACTTTCAGGGACGTCCCCTGTTTCCCCCGCGATACGTGTTTACGAAAACATACCGGCTCAATGACGATGAAAAACGCCTGTACAACGCGGTGACCGAATACGTGCAGACCCAGTACAACAAAGCCCTGGCAGCCGAAAAGCGCAATGTTGCTTTCGCCCTGCTCATCCTTCAGCGCCGGATGGCTTCCAGCGTGCGAGCGGTACGCCGTTCGCTGGAGCGTAGAAGGGACCGCCTGAAGCAACTGCTGCGTCTTGGACGATGGCTCGCCGAAAGAGGCACGATCGATGAAGAAGTCCTGGAAGATGCTCCGGAACTGGAACGGCTGCAAAAAGAGGAGGAACTGGTCGAACGTCTGACGGCTGCGGAAACACGGGAAGAACTCCAGGCTGAGATCGAGACTCTGGACCACCTGATCCGCCTTGCCCGTCAGGCGGAACGTCACGAAGTGGAAACAAAACTGAACGAACTGCGGGCGGTGATCGAAGATGAACGGATCCGCCAGACACGGGAAAAGTTGCTCATCTTCACGGAGTCCCGAGAGACGCTAACGTATCTGGCAGAAAAACTGCGCGCATGGGGCTTTTCGGTGGTCACCCTGCACGGGGGCATGGACTTAGAAAGCCGAATTCGGGCGGAACATGAGTTTATGAACCGTGCCCAGATCATGGTTTCCACCGAAGCCGGCGGAGAGGGAATCAACCTGCAATTTTGTTCTATCATGGTGAACTACGACATCCCGTGGAATCCGAATCGGCTGGAACAACGCATGGGACGGATTCACCGTTACGGACAGCGTAAAGAAGTTCATATTTACAATCTCGTGGCCATCGATACCCGGGAAGGGAAAGTCCTGCATGCCCTGTTCCGCAAACTGGAACGCATTCGAGCCGCACTGGGCACCGATCGGGTCTTCGATGTCATTGGAGATATCCCGTTGGGGAAAAGCCTGAAAGATCTCATCGTGGAAGCCATCGTCCGTCGGCGCACGCTGGACGAAATCGTTGCGGAAATTGAAGCCATCCCGGATGAGGAGGCCGTCCGGAAGACTCGGGAAGCGATGTTCGAAAGCCTTGCAACCCGTCACATCGACGTTCAACGGGTTCTGGGGGAAGACCGACGGGCACGGGAAAACCGTCTGGTGCCGGAATACATCGAACAGTTTTTTGAGCGAGCCTGCCGATTCCTGAACGTGACACTGGAGCGAAGACGGGATGGTCTGTGGCGGCTGCCATACGTTCCGGCGGAGATTCGAAACATGCCTTTATCATTTCGACATCGATTTGGCGAGGTATTCCGGGAGTATGGAAAAATCGCATTTGATAAGGCCCTTGCACGACGTTGCAATGCAGAGTTTGTGGCGCCGGGTCACCCCCTGCTGGAAGCCCTGATCGAACGGATCCTGGAGCGTGCCTCCGATGATCTCAAGAAGGGTGTGGCATTTGCGGACCCCGACGGGCAACTGGACGGATGGCTCTGGTTCGTCGAAGGGGAGATCCGGGATGGATTGAACCGCATCGCAGGCCGGCGTCTGTTCGCGATCTATCAGCCGGTTCAGGGAAATCTGCGGCCGGTCAATCCTTCGATTCTGTGGGATCTGAAAGCGGGCACATCGGTTCCCCCGGACTCCGCCGGGGATGACGGTGAAGATGCAGTCGTTGCATATGCCGTGGAGCATGTCCTGGAGTCCTACCGGGCAGAACTTCTGGAAGAACGGAAACGAGAGGCCGAGATCCGGCGGAAATACGGTCTTCGGTCCTTGGAACTCATGATCATGGAATCCCAGGCACGATTGATGGATTACGAAACCCGACGGGCGCGGGGGGAACCCATCCCGGACATGGAAATCCGGAACGAAGAACGCCGACTGGAAGCCCTGCATAATCGTCGGCAGGCGTTAGAAGAAGAGATCCGGCGGGAAATCAGCCTGCTTCCGGCGTTTCCACGGATTCTGGGTGTGGCCCGGGTAGTTTCCGAGCCGGTTGTGGACGAGATCATGCGGTCGGATCCCGAAATTGAAGCCATCGGAATGCACGTGGCCATGGAGTACGAACGAGCACATGGACGCCATCCGGAAGACGTATCCCGTCAGAACGTCGGCTATGATATCCGGTCGACGGCTCCGGACGGCACCGTGCGGTACATTGAAGTCAAGGCCCGGGCCACGACCGGACCCGTGGTGTTAACCCCCAACGAGTGGCTCATGGCCCGCCGGTTGGGAGACGAATACTGGTTGTACATTGTTGAAAATGCCCGCACGAAGCCCCAACTGTACCCCATCCAGAATCCCGCCGCCCGCTTTCAGCCGGAGCCGGTTATGGAAATCGTCCGCTACGTCGTGCGAAACTGGAAACAGCCGTTCAATCCGGAGCCGCGAGGTGTTTCATGACACCGGAACGTCTCCGAGAACTCATCGAACAGGGCGAAAGCCTGACCGTTGAATTCAAGGGCGAAGAAACTGCGGCGCTCAACGACCGTGATCTGGTCGAGGCTGTCGTGTGCATGGCAAATCGGCCCGGCAACGACATGGGCTGGGTGATCATTGGCGTCGAAGCGGACAGGCGGATTACGGGGGCACGACCGCGGCACGGAGATCATACGGATCCCTCGCGTGTGCAAGCGCTGATTGCGAACAACACGATTCCTCCACTGACCTGTCGGGTGTTTACCGTTCCTCTCGAAGACAGGGAGTTGGTAGTCATCGAAGTCCCAAAGGCACACCGACCGGTGGCGACATCTAAAGGAAGGTATCTACGGCGAACGATCGGCGGCGAGGGAGCACCGGAATGCCGTCCTTTCTTTTTCCACGAGATGCAGGCAAGGCTTGCCGATATCGGGGTGCAGGATTACACGGAACTGGTGATCCCGGAAGCCCGGTGGGAGGAGCTGGATCCTCTCGAGTTCGAACGTTTTCGTCGGGCGATTCGGGAAAGTCGCGGCCGGGGAGATGAAACGCTGCTGGATCTCCCCGATGAAGAACTGGCGAAATCCCTCGGCGCAGTGGAGGCCGACCACGGTGTGACCGCCATTCGTGTGTTGGGACTGCTTTTATTCGGGAAAGAAGAAGCACTGCGGCGGTTCCTTCCCACGCATGAGGTTGCCTTTCAGGTGCTCTCCGGGACAAGAGTCGAGGTCAATGAATTTTACCGGTGGCCGTTGCTGCGGGTGATGGAAAAGATCCTGGACCATTTCAGTGTTCGAAACCGGGAAGAAGAATTCACGCTCGGCTTTCAGCGAATCGGCGTGCCCGACTACTCGGAACGTGCGTTTCGGGAGGGGGTGGCCAATGCACTGATTCACAGGGATTATACGAGAATGGGTGCCGTGCACATTCAGTGGGAAGATCGTATCGAAATCTCGAACCCCGGTGGGTTTCCGGAAGGGGTTCACCTGGACAATATTCTGGTCACCCCACCCCGTCCCCGGAACCCGCTCCTGGCCGATGCGTTCAAACGTGCCGGCATCGTGGAACGAACGGGTCGGGGAATCGACATTCTGTTTTATGAGCAACTGCGCAACGGCCGTCCACCCCCATCGTATGAACGAAGCACCGCAACGAGTGTGGTGCTCGTCCTGCCCGGTGGAAAAGCCAATCTCCATTTCGTGCGACTCGTGGTCGAGGAAAACCGGGCCGGACGCTCCTTAGGAGTGGACGAACTGCTGATCCTGAATCGCCTGTGGCAGGAACGCCAGTTGACCACATCTGATACAGCCCGTCTGATCCAGAAACCGGAGTCCGAAGCCCGGGCCGTTCTGGAACGTCTCGTCGAGACCGGACTTATCGAAGCCCGGGGTACAACGCGGGCGCGAATGTATCACCTGGCGGCGGCGACATATCGGCGTATGGGCAAAAAGGAAGCATACGTTCGACTCCGAAGATTTGAACGGCCCCAGATGGAGCAGATGATTTTGAATTATGTGCGATCGTATGGGCGGATCACTCGAAGAGAAGCTGCAGCATTGTGCCAGCTGAAAGGACATCAGGCGCTGTATATCCTCCAGCAAATGGCGCGTGCCGGAAAACTCCAAAGGGTCGGGCGGGGTCGCGGTGCCCACTACCGACTGCCGGAGGGTTAGGAATCGCAGGTCTGCATTAAAATCGCACATTTTCATTCTGAAAATGCAGAGTCTTCGTTTTAATGCAGACATGCGCGGGGAAAGACGCGGCCATGCGGGAAAGGGAGATCGTTCAGATCCTTGCGAAACGGTTGGCTGAAGAAGGGGTATCCATGACCGTACGGTATGGTCCAGTTCGCGGTCCCGATATCGAAGGGCAATTGCCCCGAAGTCGGCGTCGGTTTTTTATCGAGGCGAAGGGCGAGCGACCGGGCGGAGCAGAGACGGCCAAACGTCGTGTGGCGATGGGCGAAGTCCTGCTGCAGATCCTCCCGGTGTACGACCGGGACGTCGTCTGTGCCATTGCGCTGCCAAACCATCCCGGATACCGGCGCCTGGTTCGACGGATCCTGCCGGGCCTCCTGAGATTGGATATGCATGTATTTTTTGTGGATAATGAAGGAATTCGACATTTATCTCCGAATGCGAGCGGGTTTTTACCCAGAAAAGTCCATTCGGTCTCCGAAGCCCTGGAGTCTTAAATGAAACGGTCACAAGGTCAAAGGCACCGGACTCGATTCATTGCCATTGGGGTTGGTCAGGGAGACGCTTTCTTTCTTGAAAGGGGTGGAAAAACTGTTCTGGTGGATGGGGGGCGTTCGGTTGCAGGATTTCCTCATCAGTTTCAAACCGTGACGAAACGAGATCATGTGAATATTTTGGTATGTACCCATAACGATGCAGACCATGCCAACGGCGTAATGGGATTTTTACAGAGTGGACTCCAATGCGATGAGGTATGGCTACCAGGTTCTTGGACATATCGCCTTGTGGACTTGCTGCGAAAGCCTGAAGAATGCATATGGGAACTCATTAAAAATATACGAGAATTGGAAGGAGTTCCAGAAGGTCCGTATCCCCTCCAAACGCTCGGGGATCGATACTCTCAAGAAATGAACCGGGAACAGCGCGAAGAGCTCCCTTTAGAACAATTAAACGAAGCGATGGAAGATGCTGAAGAACTCGAGATAGAGTGGCTCTTTCCCATTCCACCTATACGGTATCCGTATGATTGGCTTTATCGGCGTTTTTATCCATACCACCTCAAATTGCATTTGCTTTTAGAAGCCTTAGTGGCCGCCCGTCGCATCCGAGAAATCGCGCTGGCAGCATTTCATAGAGGCATCCCCATCCGTTGGTTTGAATACAATAGAAATACATCAAGCGGAGGAAATCCGGAATTTCTTATTCCGCTGAATGCCCGCGAAATCGTCAGAGTCATCCGGCCACCGATAGTGAGTTTTCTCATGTTTTTGGCTTT
>CAZIRO010000034.1:0-20236 GCA_964541595.1 uncultured Acidobacteriota bacterium | reverse complement strand
AGGCGCGGCCCGGGGAGGCCGCGGTGCTTGCCGACACCGCGCGGCGGTGGTCGGCGTGCATGCGGTATGCGTACCGGCGGCTGCTCGAGGGTGAGCCGAGGCGGGACCTCAAGCGGCGGCTGCAGGGGATGTTCGGGCTGAACAGCCGGTACGTGGACGATGCGATCCTGCGGGCGCGGGAGGCGATGGCGGCCGCCCGCGCGCGGGGGGAGGACCCGCGGCGGGTGGTGTGGGGCGGCCGGGGTCTGTTTCGGCGGCTGTGCGCGCGGGGACCCGACCCGGTGCGGCGGGAGCGTGTGCGGGCCGAATGGCGGGAGCGGCGGCAGATGCGGCTGTACGGTCGGGGGGACGTGGCGAAGGGAGGGAATCTGAACCTGCGGGTGGAGTTTCGGGAGGACGGGCCGTGGCTGCGGGTGAACGCCGGGCGGCGGCGGTGGCTCTGGGTCAGGCTCCGAACGCACCATCGGCGGTGGGAACGGTTTCGGCGCCTGTGCGGGAAGCGGCCGTGCTATGCGGTGGAGGTGAAGCGGGTGCACGGGCGGTGGTACGCGCACATCACGTTCGAGGAGCCGGCGCCGGCGGTGCGGGTGGACTTTTCGGGAGGGGCGATGGGGGTGGATCTGAACGCCGTCTGTCGGCGCGGTGTGGCGTGGGCGGTGGTGGGGCGCGACGGGAACATCCGGGCCACGGGTGTGATACGGACGGACCGGCTTGTGGCGGGGCGTCGTGGCAAGCGCGAGTGGTGGACATGGGCGGTGGCGCACGCGGTCGTGGATACGGCCGTGCGGTACGGGGTGGGTCTGGTGCTCGAGCGGCTGCGGGTGCCGCGCAGACGGGCGGGCACGGGGCGCGGGACGCGGCGCGTGCTTTCGGCGTGGCGGTGGCGCCGATTGGCGGAGGCCATTGCGGCGGTGGCCACCCGGCGCGGCGTGGCGGTACGGTGGGTGGATGCGCGGTACACGAGCGTCATGGGCGGTCTCAAGTACGGGCCGCTGTACGGACTGGACCGGCACGGGGCGGCCGCGGTGGTCATTGCGCGGCGGGCGCTGGGGTTCGGGGAGCGCGTGCCGAGGGCGTGGCGGGCGGTGCTTTCGGCAGGCGTTCCCGGTTCGTTCCGCGGTGACGGGTGTACACCTGCGGAAGGAAGAAGCCCGTCCCCGGCGTGGGCCGCCGTTGTGCGTGCCGCGGCGCGGGTCGGGGGCGTACCGGCCCTGACAGGGCGGTGCCCGGGAGGGGGTGGCCGCGGCATACCGCGGGACCTCTCCGTCCTGCGGCGCTTTCTGGTGGAGGCGCGTGCGGGACCATGGGGACAATCGGGGTGGGAGTCCCCGACGGGAGGTCCGGGACCTGGGACGGGCCTGACCGGCGGCCAATCCGCGCCTGCCGGCACGAGGCCGCCGGGCAAACGGCGCGTAACAAATAGGCCGGCCCCGACGTGTGACGCTACGTGACACGCCGGGATACCAGGTGAGCCATGGTGATCCTCAGTGCCCAGGAAGTGCATACCGTGGATATCGATGCGATGGCCCTGCGTGTGTTTCTCAAAGCGCTGGAACTCATCGGCGGTCCACGTAAACTTATCGAATACAGGAACCTCACGTGGTTGCCCAGTTTGATGGCAGCGGCATATGTCGTGGTCCTGACCGAGGAAGCGGGCAAAACCGAAGACGAAGTCGCCGCGTTTCTGGGATTGACGCGCAATTCCGTTCGGAACATCCGGCGTGCGGACGAAACGCATATCCTGCAGCGCCTTCATGGGGCGCTCACGTCCGGCCGATCCGGCGTGAAAGACCATGCAGCCGGGGGACTGGCGAAACTTGCCTACCGGGAGATCAAATCGGGACGCGGCGACATCGCACTCCTCAGGCGCGTTGTCCATCAGGACTGCGGTGGCGCCGCGCCGCCGGAATCGGACTGCGGACGGAGCGCACGGCGCATGCGTTCGGTTTCCACATAGATGTATCGCGCCTCGGGAACGACCGCACGCACGGCCTGTTCGATGCGATCGATCTGCTGAGCGACCGCTGCGACTGAAGTCAGTGAATCCGCAAGGTCCACCTCGATGGCAACGATCAAATCACGGGGACCGATATAGAGTGTCTTGAGATCGTATACATATTGCACTCCGGGCACCGCACGAATGGCATTCAGGAGTTCTTGATAGCGTTGGGACGACAACCCCTCACCGATCAGCAGAGAATGTGTTTCCCGGGCAATGATATAGGCAACCCCGACGAGTAACAGACCGATCCCGATCGACGCCATCCCATCCCAGCGCGCATCGCCCGTGATACGCGCCAGTCCGATACCGATAAGCGCGAGACACAACCCGAGAAGCGCGGCGCCGTCCTCGAACAGGACGACGATCAGCATGGGTTGTTTGGTCGTGCGCACGTATTGCCAGAACGCTCGCGGTGTCCGATACGGGGCATCCAGCCCGCGCAGGGCCATCCGGAAGGCTGTGCCTTCCAGGATCATGCTGAGAACGAGAACCCCGAGATTCCATGCAGTATGGCGCAGCGGATGGGGGTGTGCGATCTTCAGGATACCCTCCCGGATGGAGTAAATCCCCCCGATCACGAACATCAGCAGCGCCACCAGGAAACTCCAGAAATACCGTTCCTTTCCATATCCGAACGGATGCAACAGATCCGGTCTTCGCTGACTGAGCCGATATCCTAACCAGAGCAAGATCTGGTTGCCGGTATCGGCCAGGGAATGGACGCTTTCGGCGAGCATGGCCGAACTGTGGGAGAACGCACCGGCGATACACTTGATGACGGCGATCGAGAAATTGACGACCATGGCCGCCAGGACTGCTCGCAGGGACGCTCCCTCTTTCTGTGCCATCTCCCGGATCTCCCCTGGAACCGGGCGGTCAAAACGCAGCAAACGCGATCCGTACAAGGTGGACAAACCGGTCAGGCCAGATACCCATCTGCAGGGTGAAGAACGCACAGAGCGCCACCGCAAAGGCAAATCCAACGAGCGGCATCGTCGGTGTGTCCGGCAGGTGCCGCCACTGCCGCCGTACGGTATCGTCCACCGATTCGAACATCGTCCAGACCACGCGGAAATAATAGAACGCCGCAACGACCGTGGTGATGACACCCACGATGACGAGACTGACCCACTGATGTGCGAGTGCCGCCCGGAACACCCACAATTTTGCGATAAACCCGGCCGTCGCCGGAATACCGGTCAGCGCAATGAGGAACACCGTCAATGCCAGAGCCCATGCCGGGTGCCGGTACCCGATACTGCGATACTGGTCCAGCGTCGGGGCGATACCCCACCCCTCCAGCGCGGCCACCACGAGAAACGCCCCCGTATTCATGAACAAATACGCCAGCAGGTACAACAGCACGGACTCACGGGCGGCGTCCCCGCCGACGGTGACACCGATCAGCATGTATCCGGCATGGGCGATACTCGAATAGGCGAGCATGCGTTTGACATTCGTCTGGCGAAGTGCGAGCACGTTCCCGACGATCATGGTCAAACCGGCCAATCCGGCGAGGCCGTAGCCCATCCAGTCCGGCGATGTCCGCAGTGACTGCGTCATATCGCCGAAGATGCGCAGTATCGCAGCGAACGCGGCGGCCTTTACGGCGACCGAGATGAAGGCCACAGTCGGTGTGGGGGCACCCTGGTAAACGTCCGGCGTCCACATATGAAAGGGTACGGCGGAGATTTCGAATCCCAGTGCGATCAACATCAGGACCAGCCCGAGCATGGCGAGCCAGACATGGGGTTCCGTGCGTGCTGCGGACGCCCATGCGGCGAACTCTTCCAGTCGCGTGGTACGTGTCGCCCCGTAAAACAGTGCGATGCCCATACCGAAAATGGCTGCCGCAAACGCGCCGAGGAGAAAATACTTCACCGCGCTTTCCAGCACCGGCGCGGTCGGATTCGCGTATGCGATCATGACGTATACGGCGAGGGACAGAATCTCCAGCCCGAGAAAGATCACCAGCACATCCGGTGAGGCCACCATGGCGAGCATACCGACAATACTGATGAGCATCAATGCCAGCCAGGACGCACCCGCATGGGGCCGTTCTTCCCAGAGCGGCAGTACGGCGATGGCCACGATGGATGCACTCACAATGGTGATGAGCAACACCACAAGGGCGACATTATCCAGCACCAGCGCATTCTGAAAGGCCGCATACTGGCGATGAAACCAGACCTGCAGAATGAGGTACACGATCCCAATAAGTCCGGCCATGACGACATATCCGAACCAGCGCATCCAGCGCGGTCGCCAGACTTCGACGATCATCAGTGCCAGGGCCAATCCGACGAGCACGCCGCCGGGTACGAGCGCCTGCCACTGGGACTGGGTCCACCACGTCATGACGGTTTGCATCGTCATGCCTCATCCGGCGTCGGTATACATGCATGTGGCGGTACGATTGGACGGACCCAACGGTCAGAACCGGTCGGCGATGGCCATCCGTGTCTGACGTTGGCAACGGAAGGTTCCGCACGGTTGACCGCTGCGGGAGGCAACGGGACGGTCGTCCGGATCTGGTTCGCACCGGTCTGATTCCGGAGAACGGCGTGTGAGGCATCGCTCCCGGAGATCTGAGATTCCACCCGCGTATACACCTCTGCGATCCGGCGTGTGGCCGCTTCCGTTCGGGTCAGAAACGGCGTGGCCCAGACACCGATCCAGATGCAGAGGAGCAC
Source organism: uncultured Acidobacteriota bacterium (assembly GCA_964541595.1). Classification (GTDB taxonomy): domain Bacteria; phylum Acidobacteriota; class HRBIN11; order HRBIN11; family HRBIN11; genus CAZIRO01. The sequence goes on along the minus strand of CAZIRO010000034.1, from coordinate 15,541 downwards.
GATCGGCACCATCCCCGCCCATTCCAGACCGTCGAGATCGGACAGCGTCCGGTTTTCTTCACGGTCCACGGGCCCGTGCATGACCCGTCGATACATGCGCAACATATACACTGCGGACCAGATCACGCCCGTGACGGCCACGACGGTCGTCTTCGGATACCGCTGAAACGCACCCCAGAGGATGAGGAACTCCCCGACAAACCCATTGAGCAGTGGCAATCCGATCGATGCCAGCATCACCACGAGAAATACCGCCGCATACCGGGGCATGACCGTGGCAATACCGCCGTACGATGCCATTTCCCGTGTATGCCGTCGAATGTATAGCACTCCGACGAGCATGAACAGTGCGCCGGTGGTTAACCCGTGATTGACCATCTGCAGAATGGCCCCCTGCACGGCCATCGGTCGCAGGGCAAACAGTCCGACGACGATCAATCCGAGATGGCTGATACTCGAATACGCCACGAGCCGTTTCATATCCGTCTGCGCCAGCGCGGCCCATGCGCCATACACTATGCCGATGACCCCGAGTACGACCATGGGCCATTGAAAGGTCAGTGCCGCGTGCGGGAACCACGGAATACAGAACCGGATCAGTCCGTATGTACCCATTTTCAACAGCACACCGGCCAGGATGACACTTCCCGGCGTCGGTGCCTCGACATGCGCGGCGGGCAGCCAGGTATGGAACGGTACGAGCGGTACCTTAATGGCAAACGCAATGGCGAAAGCGAGAAACAGAACGATCTCTTCCGTAAAGGTCAACGGTGTCTGACCGGAAAGTTGTGTCTGCAGTTCGGCAAACGCAAGTGTACCGGTTTTGACGTACAGGTAAAGAATGCCCGCCAGCATGAAGAGGGAACCGAAAAACGTGAATAAAAGGAACTTGAACGCCGCATAGACACGTCGCGGACCGCCCCAGAGAAAGATGATGAAGAACATGGGGATCAGCATGAGTTCCCAGAACACGTAAAACACCGCAAGATCCGTGGCCGCAAATACACCGAGCAGCGTGGTCTCGAGGAAGAGCAGCAGACTATAAAACCCCGGAACGTGTGCACGGATCTCCTTCCATGCAGACAGCACGGCGAGCGGGGTCAACAGTGCGGTCAGTCCGAACAGCAGTACGCTCAATCCGTCCAGACCCACGCGATACGACCACCGCCAGTCGGGAATCCAGGTCCACTCTTCGGCGAACTGGAATGCGGAATACGCGCCATTAAAGAACAACAGGACCGGAACGGTCATCAGAAACACGGTTCCGGAAATGAACAGCGCAATCGTCGGATAGACCGTATCGGGAACTGGACGGCGCCGATACCGCCCGATCCAGTGCATTCCCAGGATAATGAGCGCACCCACGGTCGGCAGGACGATCAACGTGCTCAGTACGGGCCATGTCTGCATATCCATCGTCCTCGCTGTAAATTCGAGGTTCCTGTCACCGGGTCATCATCCCCACAATGAACCGCAGCGGGGCACGTTGTTCTATCGGGTGACCAGATAGAAATACACGACAAGGATCAGGGTCCCGACCAGCATACCGTACGCGTACACTTTCAGATTGCCCGTCTGCACCCGGGACAGTCGTCGGGACAGTGCCATGAGTCCGAACGCCGTACCATCCAGCAGCCCGTCGATGACCCGCACGTCCAGCAGACGGAACACCACCCGTTCGGACAACCAGAACAGCGGCCGCACGAAGATCCGATCGTACAGTGTGTTCCATCCGATCTGTTGTTCCAGCGCATGCCGTACGGGTTCCCACCGATGCAACCGTTCCCGCCAGCGGTCCCACTGTCGCACGTAAACCGTCCAGGCCATCCACACGCCAACGACCGCAACGGCTGTACTCGCAAAGAACAGCGCCCATTCTGTTGTCGGCGGCACGGAATGCGGACGCATCCAGGGGTGCAGAAACCGTGTCAGTACACCATACGCGGGAAATCCGAGGATCAGCCCCGCAAACACGCTTCCACCGGCCAGCACGTATTGCGGCCACTGCATGACGGGCGATGGTTCATGCGGATGTCCGGGGGACAACCGCGGATGGAAAAACGGAACCGCCACCAGTCGAACGGCATACAACGCTGTCACTCCCGCGGTCAACCACGCGAGCGCCCACAAGATCGGTCGTTCGGCCCATGCCGCGGTGAGGATCGCTTCCTTACTGAAAAATCCCGCCAGCGGTGGCAGCCCCGCAAGCGCCAGCACGCCGATCCAGAACAGCCGATGGGTGGTGGGCATCTGTTCCCGAAGGCGACCCAGCCGCCAGATGTCCTGTTCGTTGTCCGTTGCATGCATCACGTTCCCCGTTGCCAGAAAGAGCAGCGCTTTGAAAAACGCATGCGTCACGAGATGAAACATCGCAGCAACATAGGCGCCGAGACCCGCGCCGATGAACATATACCCGATCTGGCTGATCGTGGAAAATGCCAGAATCCGTTTCATTTCTGTCTGTGCAAGGGCAACCACGGCGGCGTACAGTGCCGTCAGCACGCCGATGGCCACGACGATTCCCTGCACCACCGGCGCATGATCGAACAGGAAATGCAACCGCACGATCATGTACACCCCGGCAGTGACCATCGTGGCCGCATGAATGAGAGCACTCACCGGGGTCGGGCCCTCCATCGCGTCCGGCAACCAGACGTATAACGGGATTTGCGCCGATTTTCCGGTCGCCCCGATGAACAATGCCAGCGCGGCGAGCGTGATCCAGAACGCGTTTGCCCCCTGTGCGGTCCATGTTGCGAGTCCCTCCCACTGCAGGGTCCCCGCACGCATCCCGAGCATGAAGATACCGATGAGAAATCCCGCATCTCCCACACGGTTCACGATAAAGGCTTTCCGGCCCGCATCGGCAGCGGACGGCCGTTCGAACCAGTGCGCGATGAGCAGGTATGAACACAGGCCCACACCCTCCCAGCCGACAAACATGAGCACGAGATGGTCTGCCATGACGAGAAACAACATCATGACGATAAACAGGTTGAGCAGCACAAAGTACCGGCGGACCCCGGGGTCGTTGCGCATGTATTCCACGGAATACGCGTGAATCAGGGTACCGATCCCGGTAACCGTCAGGATCATGACGAGTGTCAGGGCATCGACGTGAAACCGGAACGGTCCCGTAAACCCGACGACGCGCATCCAGTCCCACAGGGTCAGGTGCCACGCCCCGAACGTATCTCCCGCATGCACCGCCAGTACGCACAGGCCGACACCGGCGAGAAACGACAGTCCCGGACCCGCAGTGGCCGTCCAGCCGGCGTATTCGGGACGCCAGCGGTGCGGCATCCACACGGTCATCACGAAATTCACCATCAGACTCAACAGCGGAAACAGCAACACGAGCGCGATCAATACGGCCACTCTCACTCCTCCCAGGGGATTTCTCCCAGACGGGTCAACTGTTCGACGTCCATGGTCTGCAGGGACCGGAAAATCAACACGAGCAGGGCCAACCCCACCGCTGCTTCCGCCGCCGCAAGTACCATGATCAGACTGGCCACCACCTGGCCGTCGACGTGACCGTGAAACCGTGCAAATGCCACCAGGACGATATTCACACCGTTCAGCATGAGTTCAATGCACATGAACAGGACAATGAGATTCCGACGCAGCAAAAATCCGAACGTACCGATGGCAAACATTGTGAGTCCCACGATAACGTATGCGAGTAACCAGTGTGCCGTCATGACGACTCCTGACGACGCGCCAGATATATGGCGGCAATCAGGGCAATCAACAAAAACAGCGATGTCAGTTCAAACGGAAACGCGTACCGCTCGAACAACCGCAACCCGAATGCGCGCACATTGGACGTATCCGCGAGTTTTCCGGGGGTCATGATCTGGAGTGCGTGCGCGATCTGCGCGATCCAAACCGCAATCAGACCGAGCAGGAGGAGTGCACCCACGATGATGCCGCGACGGCGCAGCCGCAGTTCGGCCTCCCGGTAAATCCCGAGCAACCACACGACGAACAGAAACAGCACAATGACCGCACCGGCGTAAATGAGTACCTGTAAAGTGGCCAGAAACGGGGCATCCAGCAGTGCGAACAACCCGGCGGTACTCAGAACGGCAACGCTCAATGCCAGCCCGGAATAGAATGCGCGTCGGTCCAGTACGACCCAGAACGCACTCACGATCGCGAGGACCGCACAGAACCCAAAAGCAATGATATGCCACACGGTTTTCGCTCCGGTTGGCATCCAATGGGTATGGCATCAGGGCGAGCGGACGGCGCCATCCGGGCCCCCCACGACGATGGAACAAGGGAGGTATCCTATCGGAATCGGCCCGGTCCGTCAACGACATGCATTTCTGGGATCGGGACAGGATATGGGACAGGGGATGGACTGCATGCACGCCTGCGGTCTGGGGGGAGGTCTCAGGTCCCGGGTGTCAGGTGTCAGGTTCCAGGTGTCAGGTGTCAGCGCATCCTGGTTGACGGTATATCGCGGGTTCCCCTGGGACACGCCGTGTCCCATTTCCCGTCTCGATCTCAGCATGCATCTCGAGATCCGAACCGGCGATGGGACGGCGAAATACGGACCCCGGACCTGCGGGACACGATACCCGATCAGGGGATCTTTTTTTCGGGACTGCGCCAGGCGAGAGCGTCTATCGGTGTGACACGTCGCCCATCACAGTATATGATCTCGGGGGTACGCAACTGCACCGAAAGCACCGAGGACAGTTCCATCGTCGGGGGTAACTCCGGGAAGACCTCCGCCGCGATTTTTTCTCCGCCCAGCGACTGCATGACCAGCACTGTCCATGCCACCCGGTCCCGTTCCCGTAACCGCAACACCACGTCCTGCCACCGCTCGCCGGATATTTCCCCTTTCCAGACGGGTTCATCTTCGGAAGTGTTCACCTCCCAGGGAACCGTGCGTCCGAATGCACGGACCCGCAACCGGATGTCCAGACATGGACGACGTTTTGCCGGAAAGTAGAAGAACCAGTACGCCCGGTGTCCCAGAACGAATCGATCGCCACGCAGACGCCACCACCCGTTGCCGATCCGCGTCAGCATCTCGGGAACGGTCACCGGGTAGTGATCGACGATGGGGACTGTCTCCGGTCGCCCCTGTTGACCGACGGCCACCCGGAGCTGCCACCGCCCCGGAGTCAACGCTTCGGGAATCTGGATCGGCAGGTCCTGTGTCTGATTCGGTAACAGGTCTTCCACCAGTCGACTGCTACCCTGCACCTTCTGGTTGTCCGGACGGACCCATGTCGTGAACAACACCACACCCCCCTGATCTTGCCAGTTCTGGCTCGGCCAGGCGAAGGGGCTTTGATTGGTCACACGCAATATCACCACCGGTCGTGCGGGTTCATATTCCAGGGAAAACCCCGTCACGCCCTGCACTCTGGCACGCAACCGGTCGAAGGGAAGCCATGTGGGCACCAGGCGAAAACGCACGTGTAATTTGAAGAACGCTGCCCGCACGTATCCGAGTGCCTGCAGTTGTTTCAGCAGTTCGGATACGGTAGCCGTATCCCGATGCCACTTCCTGGTTGCTATCCAGTTGTACAGCGGCGCTGCCAGTGCCAGTGCGTTTTTCGGCTCAAATACAGCGCGGTTGCTCTCGAGTGGACGTTCGTCCGGCAACCGATACAGTTCAACACGCGGCCGCGTATCCAGCGGGGGAGTGATCTGCATGTGCCTGGCGCGTACGATGACTTTCAACCGTCCCCGAATCCAGGCGCAGGCCAGGTATCCGACCGTGCAACTGATAACTTCCTGACGCACCGCCACGTCCGGATGGAAGAAAGACGCCACCATGGACCGAAACGGCGAGGAAAACGGTACCGGTACACGAAAAATCTCCAGAATGGTCGGATACAGGTCCTGCACCGTAACCAGAGTGGATCGCGGGCCGGGCGGCACCGACAGCACCTCCGGTGCACGCACGATCAGGGGCACGTGAATAAACGGTTCGTACACGTCCCTGGCGTGAAAAAAGAGTTGATACTCCCCCAGGGCCTCACCGTGATCCGCCGTAATGATGAGCCATGTGTTCCGTAAATGACCGGTCCGCTGTAACGCGTCGTAAAGCCACCCGACCGCCGCATCCGCCCACCGGAGGCTCGCGTCATACCAGTACTGCAGTCCCTTCAATCGTGCGGACGGGTCCGGGAGCGGCGTGCGTGTCGTCAGCCAGATGGCCGAATCCACCCGTGGCGGTCGTCCGTTTCGAAGCGGTGGCGCGTACCGCAGGGGCGGAACGCGCGGCGCGTGCGGCGGCAGGATATGAATATACACAAAATACGGCCGCCGGCGTGATCGGATCCACTGCACGGCTTTCTGCACGAGTGGAAACGGATCGGGTTGGGACCGGAACTCCAGGGCAAACGTGTAATCAAACGGAATGAAGAACCCGTTTTGCGGATTCAGGTAACTCTGCGTAAACCAGCCGGTTTCCACGCCCCGCTTGCGCAGGAGTTGGGGCAACATGAACGGCCATTCCCACGTCCCGATCTCCGGCCAGTGGGCCATTGCCGTGTACTGTCCCATCAACAGGGACAGGATTGATGCCATGGTAAAATCGGCGATGGAATACGCACGCCGGTACCAGACAGCCTCCCGGGCAATGGCATCGATACGCGGCGTGGTGCGCTCATCGTAGCCGTATACGGAAAAGTGATCAGCCCGTGCCGCGTCCAGAACCACCAGAATCACCCCGGGAGGCGGCGTATTCGAACGCTGGCACGCCGTTCCGTATACGATACCCACACCGAGGCATATGCAGCAGAGTATCTGTCGCCGACACAACAACTTTCGGATCATCAGGTCCGACCTCCTGATCCGGTCACACTATGGAAGATGACAAAAGGTCCCGGTACGGGCCTGGTTACACGGTTGACCCGGTACGATTCCGATGGCATCCGCGCCACCCGGAACGCACCGCACTCGATACGTATGGAACGTTCCCGTTCCGACCATCCTGACGGTATCCCGCACATGGTCTACGGAGCCCCGTTTCCCGATGGGTTTTCGACGTTTTTTACACCCAGGCGCCGGTATACTCGCAATACAGCCCCATCCGGGCAACACATACCGGATGGTGAATGGTACACATACGTGCGCCAGACCGTTCGATGCACCGTTCCATCCAGCCGATCATCCGGGCACAGAAGAGTTCGGACCGGTGCGGATAATCTTCGACACGTAAGATCGCCCGGTCGGGCGCCATTTCAACGATGACGAGCCGCCCCGGTCGATGAAACGATGCCCAGACCGCCGGTGCCAGTTGCACAACTCGCTGGATCGGCGTAACCCGGAGCAGAAACCGATAAAACCGATGTATCCCGTAATCGCACGCGAACCGACCCATTGCACGGGCAAACGACGGATCCGCTGCCAGAACCCGTTGCACCCACCGAAGCAGATCCAGCAACAGATCCAGGGGATACCACCGGTCGGGATGCACCACCGTCAGCAGAGCGGTCTGTGCCGGGGTCATCCGCGCAAGTACGCGTTCCCGACCCGGAACACCCCATCGGTGTTCGATATACGCGAGCGACGTCAGGATCACCGCGCCTTTGACACGTAACGGTTCATCCACGCGCACCTCACATTCGTATCCACCTGGAATCGGGATGGGCAATGGGACACCGTGGGTATCCATGCGGCCACGCAATATCCCCGGCCCATGGGATGCCCCGTCCCCTGTCTTCCGTCCCGGACACCTGAATACCTGCCACCCGACACCTGGGACCTGAGACCTGGGACCTGAGACCCGAGACCGGTGGCCACCGGCACACCTGTGGATCCGGTGGGTCTCCTGTTTCATTACCTGGCCCGATCTCAGTATCCACCTGTACACCGATCCCGGTCTTCCCGTTATTCTACTGGAATCCCCCCGATCGACAACCGACGTTGTTGCCAAAGCAGATGCAACGTGTTAGATTATGGTACCGAAAGGAGGTGTTATGGCCAGGCATTTTGACCATCACGATTACATGTTGCGCTGCTCGTTCTGTCACAAACGGCAGGATGAGGTGCGACGCCTGATCGCGGGGCCCTCTTCCGTATGCATCTGTGACGAATGTGTGGAAGCCTGTCGCGCACTCCTGGCAGAAGAAGAAAACCTCTTCGTGCAGTCATCGTCCACACCGACATTCTTTAAACCCGCGGCCATCAAGGAGTTCCTCGATCAGTACATCATCGGTCAGGAAGAAGCCAAGAAGAAGATCGCCGTTGCCGTGTACAACCATTACAAGCGGATTGAACTCTCGCAGAAACGGACGGATATCGAATTCGGCAAGAGCAATATTCTGCTCATCGGGCCTACGGGCAGCGGAAAAACCCTGATGGCCGAAACGCTGGCCAAACTGCTGAACGTCCCGTTCGCGATCGCCGACGCGACGACATTGACGGAAGCCGGTTACGTGGGTGAAGACGTGGAAAACATTCTGTTGCGGCTCCTGCAGAACGCCGGTTGGGACCGCGAAAAAGCCCAGCGCGGCATTGTTTACATCGATGAAATTGACAAGATCGCCCGGAAGGACGACAATCCCTCGATCACCCGGGATGTTTCCGGCGAAGGGGTGCAACAGGCCCTGTTGAAGATCCTGGAAGGGACCGTCGCCAATGTCCCACCCCAGGGGGGACGGAAACATCCCCATCAGGAATTCATCCAGATCGATACCACCCACATACTGTTCATCTGCGGGGGGGCGTTTGTCGGTCTGGAACAGATCATTGAACACCGACTCGGACGCCGCAGTATCGGCTATCAGGCGGCCATCCAAGGAGGGCGGGTTCCCCGTCATGAGATCCTGCGGTATGTCATGCCGGAAGATCTGATCAAGTATGGGATGATCCCGGAATTCGTCGGGCGCCTGCCCGTGGTCGCCGTATTCCACGAACTCAGTCGCGAGGATCTCGTTCGCATCCTGACGGAACCGAAAAATGCGCTGGTGAAACAGTACCAGATGCTGTTCGAATATGACGGGATCCACCTGGAATTCACGCGCGAAGCACTGGAAACCATTGCCGATCTCGCCATCGCCCGGAAGACGGGGGCACGCGCGCTGCGGAACATTATGGAAGAAGTCATGCTCGATCTGATGTACCATCTGCCGTCGGCGAATGAACCGAAACGTGTGGTGATCACACGGGAAATGGTGCTGGAGTCGCAACAGGCCCATATGCTGCGTGAAGCCGTCTGAAGCGGGGTTCCTTGACTTTTTCCCGGTAAACCTGTAAATTTGAACGAAATCGAACCCAAACCATCACCAGCATTGATCCTAAAACCCATTGCGCATTCGACAGGCAGAATTTGCTTTCAGTGTCTTCCGGCCGCAAGACTTGCAACCCAGCCCGTATCCGGAAATTGCCTTTGTGGGGCGCTCGAACGTCGGCAAATCTTCGGTCATTAACTGTCTGGTCAACCGGCGGCGGCTTGCATACGTCAGCAAGACCCCCGGCCGGACCCAGGCATTGAACTTTTACCGAATTAATCAAAACCAGTATTGGGTGGACTTTCCCGGATACGGTTTTGCCCGTCAACCGCGCACGACCATTGTCCGGTGGAAGGAACTGGCGGAGTATTACCTCCAGCACCGCGTCCAGTTACGGGGAGTAATACTGGTGATGGACAGCCGGCATGCACCGACGGATCTGGATGATATGCTGGTGACATGGCTCGCCCAGTACGGACGCCCGATCGTTGCTGTGATGACCAAGGTCGACTGTTTGAACCAACGGGAACGTGCACAGGCACACCGTCGCATCGACGTATGGCCGTGGCGTTCCTACATGCGGGATGTCATCTGGTTTTCCGCCCGCACCGGTGAAGGGCGGACGCCCCTTCTTGCCTGGATTCAAAAACTGTGTACAGAGGAAAACCCATGAAGTATCGATTGATTGCGCGTGAACTCGTGTTGCCAGACGGCACGTTAAATTTGTCCCGCCTGCGTCTGCTGGAAACCCGGGACCTCAAACGATTCGCAGCAGAACTCGGACTGGCGGACGTGGATTCGAAACCAAACTATGAGCTCATCAACGAGATCATCCGGCGGCAGGTTTCGGAAGGCAAATGGATCTGTGCGGAAGGTGTGCTGGAGATCCTGGAGGGCAAAGGGTACGGATTCATGCGGTATGCGGCGAACAGTTATCTGAACAGCCCGGACGATGTCTATGTCTCACCGTCTCAGATCCGCAAGTTCAACCTGCGCACTGGCGATACCATCTTCGGCATCGTGCGCCCGCCGAAAGACGATGAAAAATACTACGCGCTCATTAAAGTCGAAGCGGTCAACTATGAAGACGCCGAAAGCATTCGGTATCGCGCCAAGTTTGAGGAACTGACGCCGATTCATCCCAATGAACGGATTCGCCTCGAAACCGACCGCGGAGACCTCTCCGCGCGCGTCATGGATCTGCTGACCCCGATCGGCAAGGGACAGCGCGGTCTGATCGTGTCCGCCCCGCGCGCTGGTAAGACCATGCTCCTGCAGACGATCGCCAAAGCCATCGTGCACAACTATCCGGAAGTGGTGCTCATCATCCTGCTCATTGACGAGCGGCCGGAAGAGGTCACCGAGATGAAACGGGTGGTCCCGCAAGCGGAGGTGATCAGTTCGACCTTCGATGAACCGCCGACACGGCATGTGCAGGTCGCGGACATCGTCCTGGAAAAAGCCAAACGTCTGGTCGAACACCGTTACGATGTGGCGATCCTCCTGGACAGCCTGACCCGTCTGACACGCGCGAATAACGCCGTGACCCCGCCGAGCGGACGGGTGATGAGTGGCGGTATCGACGCCAACGCGTTTCAGCGCCCGAAACGGTTTTTCGGATCGGCCCGGAATATCGAAGAGGGGGGCAGCCTCACGATCATCGCCACCTGCCTGGTGGACACGGGATCGCGGATGGACGACGTGATCTTCGAAGAGTTCAAAGGTACGGGGAATATGGAAATTCACCTGGACCGCCGACTCGTCGACCGCCGTATTTTCCCGGCGATCGATATCCTCAAGTCCGGTACCCGAAAAGAAGAACTCCTGTTTACGGAAGAAGAACTCGCGGCGATCTGGTTGCTGCGGAAATCCCTCAGTCAGTTGAATCCGGTGGACGCCATGGAAACACTCATCAACCAGTTGGCAAAAACGCACAACAACGCCGAATTCCTCGCCATGGTGCGTCGGCAACTCGCCGGGCAGGTCCAGGCCGTGTAAACCGGCGATCCCGATACGGACCCGGGGCATGCTGCAGTCAGCCACGGGTACAGGGAATGTCCACATGACCACACCACAGACACTGCCTTCACTGCGTGCGTCTCGGCGCGGTGCCATCACCTTTCTGGTGTGCACGCTTCTGGGAATCGGCCTGATCGTGCACTGGCACACCCCGCCCAATCTGTGGCACCTGTTGCGTGCCGCACAATGGGGGTGGTTCGTCCTCGCGGGGGTGCTCATGGTGCTGGACTTCCTGTTCGGCGCGTTGCGTATGCGTGTCCTGCTGAACGGGCGGGTGCTGCCGCACGTGTCCCTCTGGCACTGCCTGCGTGCGACGTGGGCGAACCTGTTCCTCAGTGCGGTTACCCCCTTCCAGACCGGCGGCGGTCCCGCACAGATCTGGATCCTGTGGCGTAATGGTGTTCCCATCGCTCAGGCGACCATGGTGGCGATGATCAACCTGCTGGCCACATTGACGTTTTTCATCATCGCCGGAACCGTTGCCGTCCTGTTTCTGCCCGGTGCGCTGTTCGGCCCCGGGTGGACGCTCGCGATCCGGTTTGCATTCCTGATCGCGATCCTGGTGACCGCACTGTTCATTGCCGTCCTTGCGTTCCCGCGATTTGGTCTCTGGGTGATCCACTCCATGACACTCTGGTGGCCGACCCGATGGCGGGCCTTACGCCGCCTGCGCGCACGGGTGCTGACGCTCTTGCAGCAGGAAATCGCCCTGTTCCAGCATAGCGTAAAAATGGTGCTTCGCCATAGAAAAACAGACATGTTCTGGGTATTCATGACCACATGCGCACTGTATTTGAATAAATATATGATCGGATACTGTATCGCCCGTGCGCTACATCAGTCCGTGGGACTGGGGGTGTTTCTCATGTTGCAGATCATTCAGTGGTTGGTGATCTACTTTGCCCCCACACCGGGAGCGTCCGGGATGGCTGAAGTGTCCGCCGTGTTGCTGATGCAACAGGTGCTCGCGCGGGAAACCCTCGTACTGTTCGCCATCCTGTGGCGAGGGTTTACCTCAGTCATCGGCGCGGTGCTCGGGATGGTCGTGCTCTTTCAGGACATCTCCGGCTGGATCACGGACTGGATCACCCAGCACCGGCGTACGGAACTCCAACCCCGGTCCGGCCTGTAGGCTCTCCTCGCCGTCCGTCGTTTCCCCCGTACGATGCTTCTCCCGAGGGCATGCTATCCTCCTTCATTTTCCCTAAAATGTATAGAGAAGCATAGCGGAGGATGATCATGCGTCGATGGTTCTGGTTGGTTCTCATCGGTATTTTTTGCTTCTACGGTTTCACACCGAAACAGCGGGTCCAGACCCAATTCTGGGAAGCCGTCCTGCAGGACGATCTTGCCCAGGTGCGTACGCTGCTGACGCGGGACATTCGCATTGACGATCGGGATGAACAGGGCATGACGCCGCTGATGTGGGCGGCGCGGCACGGTGTGCTCGATATCGTGCAGCTCCTCATCCGACACGGTGCCCGGCTGGAAGCGCGGGATCGACACGGTTTCACGCCGCTCATCTGGGCGGCGGGGGAAGGCCACGTGCATGTTGTGCGGTATCTCCTGCAGCAGGGTGCGCATGTCGACACGCGATCGTACGAGGGCATGACCGCACTCATGTGGGCGGCGGCCCAGGGGCATCGCGATGTGGTCTCCGCACTGTTGCAGGCGGGAGCAAAAGTCAACGCCCGGGATTCGGACGGACGGACGCCGCTGACGTATGCTGCGCGTATGAATCAGGTCGCCGTTGTCCGGCAGTTACTGGCCGCCGGTGCCGATCCGAACCTCCGTGATCGCGACGGTTTGACACCCCTGATGTGGGCGGCGGGGCTTGGACATGTCGATGTGGTCCAGACGCTGATCGCACACGGTGCGGACATCAACGTGCGCAATAAAGACGGTGTGACCCCGCTCATGTGGGCGGCAGAAGAAGATCAGCGGCCGGTGGTTCAGTTGCTCATTCAGCACGGCGCGCGGCTGAACGATCAGGACGCCAGTGGCGCCACACCGTTGATCTGGGCAGCGCGCGAGGGACATCCGGACATCGTGCAGATTCTGCTTCGGGCCGGTGCAGACGTGCACCGTCGGGATCGCAACGGCATGACCGCGCTCATGTGGGCGGCGGCACGGTGTCATCCCGAAGTCCTGACCATTCTGCTCGATGCTGACGCGAACCTGCGTGCGGCGGATCGCGAGGGGCGCACGCCGCTCATCTGGGCGGCGGCGGAGGGCCATCTGAAGTGCGTCCAGCAACTTGTGAAAGCCGGCGCCTCCACGGAACAGCGGGACTGGAAAGGGCGTACGCCATTGACCTGGGCAGCATGGAAGGGACATCCGGATGTCGCGATCTGGCTGATCCAGGCCGGCGCCGACGTGAACGCCCGGGACGCGGACGGCATGACGCCGCTCATGTGGGCGGCATTTGGCGGTAATCTGGACGTGGTGCGCACGCTCATTCATGCGGGCGCGGATCTGACGCTACGGGACCATCACGGTCGGGACGCACTCATGTGGGCGGCCAGCAAGGGGCATCGGAACGTGATCGCTTACCTGCGGGAAGTCGTGCGGACACCGTGATCCGGCCGCCCGGACAGGACTATCGACAGGCACGCACCCGCGCTTCCCGTATGGTGGACCACCAGAGCGAAGGGACCGGCGCGGGTGTGTATACCCAAGTGTCCGCCCGATCGGAACGTGCCGTACAGATATGCGGCCGGGCCGCCGTTCGCATCGCCTGCTGGGCGGAACGGACGGCGGCATATATGCGGCGTACCTGGACGTTCAACTGCTCGTGCATGAAGAGTATCCCGACGATGAGCAGGCCCAGCAGGGTGATGGCAACGAGCACCTCGATGAGTGACATTCCCGTCTGCACGGTCACGCTCCGGGATGGCAAAACACGGATGTACTCAAATACTTGTCACCACCGTCCGCAAAGATGAGAACCACGACACCCCGATCGATCTCTTCCAGCATGCGCGCGAATCCCGCCATCACGGCACCGGACGACTGACCGACGAACAGGCCCTCCTCCCGGACCAGGCGCCGGGTCCACGCATAGGCTTCCTCGGTGGTGACACGGATCTTGCGATCATGCACAGCAGGATCGTAAATCCCGGGAACGATCGCCGTTTCCATATTTTTTAATCCCTCGATGCCGTGGAAGGGTTCAGGTTCCACCGCCCAGATCTGAATGTTCGGGTTCAGTTCTTTCAATCGGCGTCCGATTCCGACCACCGTTCCCGTCGTACCGAGCCCGGCGATGACGTGGGTGACCCGTCCCCCGGTCTGTTGCCAGATCTCCATCGCGGTGGTCCGGTAATGCGCGCGCCAGTTGTCCGGGTTGTTGTACTGATCCGGCCGGTAGTACTTGTCGGGGTACATTTCCTGCAGACGGTCGGCCGTTCGGATCGCGCCGTCAATACCTTCGAGCGGATCGGTCAGCACGAGATCCGCGCCGTAGGCGCGCAGGATCTGGATCCGTTCATGGCTCGCATTCGCGGGCAGACAGAGTTGCACACGGTACCCGAGTGCCGCACCGATCATCGCATACGCAATCCCCGTATTCCCGGACGTGGCATCCAGAATGGTCCGTTCCCGTGTGAGTTCACCGCGGCGGATCGCCTGCAGGATCATGTACAGCGCCGGTCGATCTTTGATCGATCCACCGGGATTCAGCCATTCCGCCTTACAATAGACCTCAAGCCCGGGCCGATCCGGCACGACGCGCCTGAGCCGGATCAACGGCGTATTGCCGATGTGCGCAAGCAGATGGGTGCGTTCCAGATCGACAGTCATGGTCCTCACCGGTGGGCACCCGTATGCAGACGATACCCGTGTCGGAACGGATCAGTGCCCCAAAGGATTGTCACATTACTGGAGGGGACGGCCACCGGCTATCGAAGGAATAATGGATACCACGTCTCCATCCTTTAACGGAGTCGCACGACCCTGCAGCGACTCGATGTCCTCATCGTTGACGAACAGACGCACGAAACTGCGGATTTCCCCCTGATCGTCCAGGATCTGACGCGCCAGCGATTCGTAATCGTACTGCAACTGCATGAGGAGTTCATCGATGGTCCGCGCCTGGATGGTCAGTTCTGCCTGACCACCAGTCAATCGCCGCAATGGTGTTGGGATCCGCAACTTTACAGCCATGTATCTTCCCCCCTTCCGAACATACGAATGTCCCTGTATCCCCACGTTGCACACATCATTAATCATAGAATTTTTTCCGCCGTATGCAAGTGCGGAGACTGGGATCGGGACAGGCCATGGGACATGCGCACCACCGGATCCACCGGTGT
>CAZIRO010000033.1:0-20275 GCA_964541595.1 uncultured Acidobacteriota bacterium | reverse complement strand
CCCAGGTCTCAGGTCCCAGGTGGCGGGTGGCAGGTATTTGCGACGGGAGACGAAAGACAGGGGACAGGGCATCCAATGGGCCGGGGACGTCGCATGGCTGAATGGGCACCCACGATGTCCCATTCCCTGCTCTGATTTCAGCGCGGTCTCGTGATCGGGATCAGGCACCGGGATACGGTGTTCCATTGCCTGCCCTGATGCCAGCGCGAGCCGATCCCCGGCGCAACCGTTTGATTCGGCTGTTGCGGATCCGTATGATGGATGCCATCGGCCAAGGGGCGCAGGATACCACATGTCCACGGAATGTGGGGGATCCAGGCCTTGCATTTGAACGGGTGAGGGTATGGTATGCGATTTCGTTCATGGTGGTTCCTACTCGGCTGGGGAGCCGTTTTCCTGAGCGGTGGGGTCGCCATCGGGCTGTACGCGCTCGCGGAGACGGCCACCGTCCCGCAAAACGTGGCGTACGTATCCAACGAAGAGGGGGGTGTGACGGTACTCGATCTCCACGACTTCAAGGTCATTCGCGAGATTCCGGTCGACGGCGTCGGACCGCGCGGTATCGTCGTCACACCGGATGGCCGGTACGTACTGACCGCCAATAAACGCACGAAAGACGTTTCCGTGATCGATACCGTGCGAATGGAGGTGGTGCGCCGGATTCCGATCGGCACGAATCCGGAATTCCTCAGGTTGCACCCGAATGGATACTGGATTTTCACGTCGCACGAACCCGGCGCGCGTGGCGGTCCTCCCGGCAAAGAACGCGAAGAGGAGGAAGAAGCGGCCCTGCAAGCCGGTACATTTCCCCCATCTCGTATCGTGATCATCGATACACGCGCATGGACGGTAGTACGATCATTTCAGGGCGGTCTGGAAACCGAGGGGATCGCATTTACACCGGATGGAAAACGACTCGTTGTGACCAACGAGGCGGACGATACGGTCAGTGTATTCGATATCGCAACCGGCGAACGTGTGCACCATATCGACCTTTCGGAACAGGGATATCGCCCGCGCGGAATTAAAGTCTCACCGGACGGCCGATACTGGGTGGTCACGCTGGAGGCAAGCAGTAACCTCGCTTTGCTGGATGCGGAATTCCGGATCCTGCGGTTCGTCCCCACCGGTCGCGGTCCATACGGCGTCGCCTTCGACCGTTCGGGGACACGGTTGTTCGTTGCGGCCGCACGTGCGCAGCAATTGCAGGTATTCTCCTTCCCGGATCTGCGGCTTCAGCATGAAATTCCCGTGGGTCGCCGATGCTGGCACTTTACGTTCACTCCAGACGACCGATACATCCTCATTGCCTGCGGTCGATCGCACGATGTCCATGTCATCGATGCCCGAACGTATGAAAAGGTCCGCGTGATCACCGGATTCAAGCTCCCATGGGGTATCGTCACTTATCCCCATGCATACGGATCGCTGGACATGCCGTAAATAGTACGGGGAACCCGTGGCCTGCCCCGTGAGGTGACGGAAAAATGTGGCGGTATCGGAAGTGGTTGTGTCGCTGGTGCGCAATACTCGGGGGCATCGTCTGGCTGTGCGGGGTCATCCCCGTCCGGGCGCAGACGCCGACCGGTACGATCTACGGCCGGGTGACCGATCCGGACCGGCAACCCCTTGCGGGGGTCCTGGTGATCCTGACATCACCCGCGACCGGTGAATTGCGAACGGTCACGGATGTCGACGGTACGTATGCATTCCACGGCCTGCCGCCGGGCACATCGTATCGACTGGAGTTTGTGCTGCAGGGCTTTCAGCCGCTCACCCGCGAATCGATTGAAGTGCGTGCCGGTGCAAACACGCGCGTGGATGTCCGGTTGCGCCTGGGTGCAGCACACGAGATTGTCGTCCGCAGTGCGACCGAACAGATCGACATCAAAGACACCAAGGTGAGTACGCATTTTGTCCGGGAAGTGCTGGCGACCCTGCCGGTTGCACGGGATCCATGGATGGTCCTCGCGCTGGCACCTGGTGTGTTTGTGGAAACCGAACGTCTGGACGGTGGAAGTGAGGTCGGGCGCCTGTCGGACTTCACCGCACGCGGGGCGGAGTGGCGAGACAACCAGTGGCATCTGGACGGTGTTCCGATCACCGATGTGGCCGTCCCCGGAACCAGTCCGATCTACTACGATTTTGACGCATTCGAGGAGATTCAGATCACGTCAGGCGCCAGTGACGTCGAGTCGTTCACCGGAGGCGTGATCATCAACCTGATCACCCGCCGCGGAGAAAACCGGTTCTCTATGGGCGGCCGGTTTCTGTGGACGGGCGATGCCCTGCAGGGTGACAACACCCGCAAACTGGATGCGGCCACGGTCGCGGGACTCGAGTCCGACCGCATCCAGGATATTAAAGACTACGGGGTGCAGTCCGGCGGTGCGTTTCGTGCGGACCGGATGTGGGGATGGATCGCTTACGGCGGGCTGGATTACGATCTGATCGTGCCCACCGTGGAAGATGAGGCAGACGGCGATACGGACACACTGCCGGCACTACCGGAACCGGAAAAAGATACCGATGCGACGAACGATCTGGTCGCGTTTCAACACGATATCCGGCATCTCGATCACCTGACGCTGAAGGGGAACGCTCGCTGGGGTGCGCACCTGCTGGAAGTCCTCGCTCTGGGTTCGCTGCATCACCGCCAGGGGTACCAGGCAGAATTCGAGCGGCCCCCCGAGACCACATACGACCAGCGTGAATGGACCCCGCTGATTAAAGTACAGGACGAGTGGCTCGCGCGCCCGAACTGGTTTCTCTCCGCAAAGGTCAGCTGGAACCGTACGCGCAATCGTCTACTGCCCATGGGCGGCACTGAACAGCCCGCACGTTTCGATTACCGCACGGGAGTCTGGCGAGACAGTTATGCATGGGAAGATCAGTCCACGCGGTCGTGGAATGTGCATCTGCAATCGATCCTGTACCGGATTCATCTGCTGGGCGGTCACCATGAATTCAAGATCGGTCTCGAGTTCCGGGACAGTGAGGTTCGACTTGCGGAGGGATTCGCAAACGGCATCGTCTGGGCATACTGGGACATTGACGATCCCGAAGCGGGTGGCGAGATCTGGTTGATCCGGGAAGGGCATACACGTACGTATCGGCGTCACTGGGGATTCTACTTTCAGGACACGATCACATGGCGTCGGTGGTCCGCCACGATCGGATTGCGCTGGGATATTCAGCAAAACGGGCTGCGTGCTTCGTCCACGCCGGCGCATCCGCTCCGCCCGGACTGGCTGCCCGGTGGACGGACCCGGAACCGTGCCATGCCGTTCATATGGCATACGTTGTCCCCGCGGATCAGTATCGGATACGATCTCCGCGGAGATGGGCGAACGGTGATAAAGGCCTCTTTCGCCGTGTATCCGTCCGCCCTTGGGATCGATGAACCGATGCTGCTGTCTCCCACGGGTCGGCGGGAATTGCGTTTTCGATGGCGCGGCGATTTCAATGGGAATGGGATTCCGGATGTGCACGAGATCGATTTTGCGACGCCGGTCTTCTGGGACCATGCGCTCGGGGACCCGAACCGCTCCATCCACACCATCGCAGAAGATTATCGGTCTCCGCGTACTGTGGAGTGGATGCTGGGTGTCGAACACGCGGTCCATGCGGACTGGGCACTGGGGATACATGCATTTTACCGTCGCGCCTGGGATTACGTGTGGACATTTCCATACGACCCCGAAGGACGCTATACCGACGCGGATTTCTACAATTGCTGGGTGCAGGCGGGTACGGTCCCGCCGGAGTGGGGCGGATGGCCGGTATACGCGTGTACGATCCCCAAACCGGCCGGGTTGCGCTGGGAAAACCGGCCCGCGTTTGACACCCGGTATCTGGGCATCGAGTTCCGCGTCCGTCGTCGGTTCTCGCGCGGCTGGCAGTTGTTCGGCGCCCTGACGCTTCAACAGAATCTACAGTTCATGCGTGACCGGCGGGCCTACCTGGACCCGACGAACGTCCCGCAACTCAATCGCGGTCCATACTTCACGACGGGTTGGGAAACCGATGTCATGAATCACATGCGCTGGATGGTCAAACTTGGCGGGACCGTACGTCTTCCGGGGCAGTTCTACCTGTCCGGTGTCCTGATCGCACGCGACGGGTTGCTCTACGCATCGGTGTATCGTGCGTCTCGGCCATCGAACGGCTGGGGCAGTATCGTGGACGTTTACACACATCGGCTTGCCGAGAAGCGGCTGCCCGTATTCTGGCTGTTGAACGTTCGGATGGAGCGGCGATTCCGTATCGGTCCATTCGGTCGTATCGACGTCATCATCGACGGGTTCAACATTTTAAACCGCGCAGTGGCCACGCGAAAATTTGGCATTGCAAACGCCCCGGAACTGTACGACCGGGTGACCGAAATCATTTCTCCGCGCATTTTCCGCATCGGGGTGCGGTATACATTTTAGCGCGCGGCTGTAGTCTTCCCGCAAATCAATGAAATCAAATAGGAACAAAATATAATTTGAAGTCGGGATTCCGCGATGTGTCTTTTGCGGGGCACGTGTTCTACATGTTTGTTTTGACATTCGGGTTGTTTTCAGTATAATGGAATCCAACATGCCAAGGGGGTGTGCATGCGCGGCCCGGTCAACCAGGGGTCCGGCAAACACACAAGGGGGTGTGTTTGCAGTGAACATTCCAGACGCTGGTTGGCAATGCGTCACCCATCGGGTGGTGCATATTGCGCGCGTCCATCTCTCCGCTGGCATCGGTCCTTCATCCCCCGGACATGTCACCCTCCAGTGTGTCTCATATCTGCTCTTATGGATCCATTGATCAACCTTCTAACCTCAAACTCTCCATTGGAGGGTGCATATGCGTAAGGTCGTGCTGTGGTGCACCGTGCTCTTGCTGGCGGTGCCCTTCATGGCCCATTCGAACGAGGAAGTGCTGCGACTGGGGAAAGACCCGGGGCAGTGGCCGATGCAGCGGAAGAACTACTGGGCGACCGGCTACAGCCCATTGTCTCAGATCAACACGCAAAATGTGAAACGGCTGAAAGTCGTGTGGACGTTTTCGACAGGTACGCTGCGCGGACATGAGGGCTCTCCGCTCGTGGTCGGCAACACGATGTACGTGCATACTGCGTGGCCCAATCACGTGTACGCGCTCGACCTCACGGCGAAACCCTATCGGATCAAATGGAAATACACCCCGAAACAGGACCAACGGGCCATCCCGGTGGCCTGCTGCGACCTGGTCAACCGTGGTCTGGCGTATGCGAATGGGAAGATCATCATGACCACACTGGACGGTCAGGTGATCGCCCTGGACGCCAAGACCGGCCGGGAGGTCTGGAAAGTCAAACACGCAGACCCGACGAAGGGTGAAACGATCACGATGGCCCCAATAGTGGTGAAGGATAAAGTACTTGTGGGGATCTCTGGTGGTGAGTTTGGCGTACGCGGTCGTGTGGCAGCATATAATCTGAACACGGGCAAACGGGAATGGCTGTGCTACAATACGGGGCCCGACGATGAAATGTGTCTGGCGCCGAATTTCAACAAGGAAAATCCACACTATGGGCGGTTCGGTGAAGGCACCCGCACATGGCCTGGCGATGACTGGAAAATCGGTGGTGCTACTGTATGGGGCTGGCTGTCGTACGATCCGCAACTGAATCTGTTTTACTATGGCACCTCGAATCCGGGCACATGGAACCCCACCCAGCGCTGCAAGGGGGACCCGAAGAAGGGTGAATGCGATAACAAGTGGTCCACATCTATCTTTGCACGTAATCCAGACAATGGTCAGGCACGGTGGGCGTACCAGATGACGCCGTGGGATGCCTGGGACTACGACGGTGTGAATGAGGTCATCCTGGCGGATCTGACCATTCGCGGGCGAAAGGTCAAAGCCGCCGTGCACTTTGACCGGAACGGTTTTGCATACACCTGGGACCGTGCCACGGGGACCCTGCTGGTGGCGAAACCGTTTGTGTATGTCAACTGGGCACGCGGCGTGGACCTCAAGACGGGACGGCCGATCGAAGTACCGGAAAAGCGCACGAAACAGGGCGTCGACACGAAGAACATCTGCCCCTGCGCCATGGGTGGTAAGGACCAGCAGCCGGCAGCGTTCCATCCGGGTACCGGACTGTTCTATGTGCCGACGAACAACATGTGCATGAACTACGAAGGCGTGGAAGTGAAATACACCGCCGGTGCACCCTATGTGGGCGCGAACGTGCTGATGTTCTCCGGGCATGAAGGCAAGGACAATTACTGGGGTCGGTTCATCGCCTGGGACGCTTCGACCGGTACGGAAAAGTGCGAAATCCGTGAGCGGTTCCCGGTCTGGAGCGGTGTGCTGACGACGGGTGGTGGTCTGGCGTTTTACGGCACACTGGACGGGTGGTTCAAAGCCGTCGACGTGAAGACATGCAAGGTGCTGTGGAAGCACAAAGTGGGGTCCGGTATCATCGCGGCACCGATGACCTATAAGGGTCCGGATGGCAAGCAGTACATCGCCGTATATTCCGGCGTCGGTGGCTGGTTCGCACTGCCGATTGCCGCCGGACTGCCGCCGGATGATCCGTTCGGTGCGCTGGGTGCGGTCGGTGCTGCATACTCCTCCGGCCTGGATAAGGCGACAACGATCGGTGGTATGCTGTATGTGTTTGGTCTTGACTAAACCGTAAAACCGCATAAATTCAGGGGAGGTGGAAGGCCGCCTCCCCTGCATCCCCCGCATTGTCGGAAATCGGTGGTTTTTCTGTTCTACGCACAGGTCCGCGATTTCACGATACATCAAATCCATTCTGGGAGAAGACCCATATATGCGTTATCTGAAGGGGTGTTTGCTCATATGGATAAGCGTCTCCATGCTGAGTTTCCGTCCCTACAGCCCGCAGGCGTCGGTCCCCGATGCGCGACCGGATACGCCTCCCGTACTGCGCGTCTGTGCGGACCCGAATGATATGCCGTTCTCCAATCGCAACCGTGAGGGGTATGAGAACAAGATCGCCGAAGTGGTTGCCCGGGCGATGGGTGCGCGTCTGGAGTTCTTCTGGTGGCCGTATCAGCGTGGCCTCGTCCGGCGCACGTTAAACGCCGGCCGCTGTGATGTCCTGATCAGCGTACCCACCAATTACGAACGCGTACTCACGACAAAGCCCTATTACCGTTCCACTTACGTATTCGTCTACCGAAAAGACCGGGGGCTGCATATTCGCTCCTTTAAGGATCCCGTGCTCAGGAAATTGCGTGTGGGCGTGCATATGCGCACCCCCCCGCACGATCTGCTGATACTGAACGGCGTGCCGCACACGCAATTGCGCGTCTACCTGCTCTATTACGATCCGAACTTCCATCCGGAAGACTATCCGGGCAAGCTCGTGGAGGACGTGATCCGGGGAAACATCGATGTGGGCGTGGTCTGGGGACCGATCGCGGGGTACTTCGTGGCCAAGAAGGGCGCACCGCTGGAGATCGTTCCCGTCGATCAAACGCACCCGCGCATTCCCGTCGCATTCAACATGTCCATGGGCGTTCGGAAGAAGAACTATGCACTGAAAGAACGGCTGGAACAGATCATTGATACGCATCGCGACGAAATCCTGGCCATTCTGCGCGACTACGGCGTTCCGCTCGTACCCATTGTTGAACGCCGGGGGGAAGCCCGTGGCAGCGATCTGCACGCCCGCAACGGTCCCTGATTCCGGGGTGCGGTTCGCGTGTCGTGAATCATCTGCGCATGGAGGCTCGGTATGTCTCGTCGAATGCATCACGGATATGCTGTCGTCTTCGGTATGACTTTCGTTTTGAGCATGAGTCTGTTGATGGCTCAGGAAGCCGGACAGCGCAAAAACCCCTACACCGGAGATCCCGCCGCCATCGCAGAGGGTAAGAAGATCTTCATGACCGTGGGGTGTGTGGGATGCCACGGTAAAGGAGGTGGCGGCGGTATGGGCTACCCGCTCACGGACTGTCTCTGGAAATACGGCTGGGACGATAACACGCTGTTCCGATTGATCAGCGGCCAGATCGAGAATCAGCGTATGCCGAATTTCTCCCAGTCCCTCAGCGAAGACGAGATCTGGAAGGTCATTGCGTTCGTGCGCACGCTGAATAAATGCGATCCTTCAGAATATAAACTCGGTGAACCGGCGGGATTCTCAACGGCGGTCAAGGAAGCCACCGGTGAACTCGATATCGAAACCGCAGGCCGCGTCTGTAGAGTCGTCTCGATCAACCGCGCACTGTTCCATCAACTCTTCTTTAACATCCCGGATTACGCGACGACATACGTCATCGTGTATCCCGACAAACTCGGATTTATCGGTTCCCTGGGCGAACTCGCCAAACGCGGTCTGAAGGTCGGCACATTTGCCCATTCGCCCGTTGCACAATTGCTGCAACAGAACGGTATCGCCCCGCAGGAGTATCCGATGGATCCGACGTCCATTGAACAGCCCGTCGCCGATGTGTTGAGTGGAAAGATCGACGCCGCCGTCATCTGGGCACCCATTGCGGGGTTTGTCGTCTGGGATCTGGATAAGGACCAGGTGCTCAGCATGATGCCACTTTCCGAATCGCTGCCGCCGCCACCGGATTACGCACACGCACCGGAAACGACCGCGTCGTCCTACGTGGAATTATGCGGAAAGTTTGTTCAGAAGTTTCTGGAAGCCTATGGCGTCATCCCGGCGGCCAAGACCGAACGGGCGAGTAAATGATCCCGTATGCGCGTTAAGACTGCCAGATAAGTACGCCGTCGCGGTGGAGCTGGTCCAGAAATTCGAGGACATCGCGTTCGATCTCGGTTGGTGCACCCTGGTACTGTGTGGCCAGAATTTTCACAATGGTGGTGACATCTCGTTGACTGTCGATCAGGCGTAAGATATCCCAGGCAATGTCGTCCAGTTCCATATACCCCTCGGGAAACAGCAACAGTCGTTCACCCTGACGATCGCGCAGATACACACCCGGTCGGAATCGGGGTACGTGTCGGAGACGGTTCCGGGCCGATGAGGTTGCGGACGATGCCTCAGTCGTCATAGGGTGTCTTCCCATTGTTTTTTACCACGTATTCGAGGTACAGGGCATCCAGCATTGCCCACAGGAGATCCGTTTTGAAAATCAGTGCATCCAGACATCGTTGCTGATCCTCGGCCGTGCGGCAATACGTGCGCAGAATGTCCAGTGCTTCCTGTGCATCGCGTCGGGCGGCCGTCAGACGCCATTCAAAATACGTAAACCCCTCTGGACGAATCCAGGGATAATGGCGACGTAACGCTTCCAGACGCTCCTGAATTGCCGTTGGCGCATACATTTCCGTCAGCGACGCGGCAACACCCTCGAGCCAGCTGTGCGTTTTGCAGAACGTGACATATGCGTCACACGCGAATCGAACCCCGGGGAGGATCGAAGCGTTCAGGATTTCCGCACGTTCCAGACCCATGGCCTCTCCGAACTGGAGCCACGCTTCAATCCCGCCCGGTTTTTCCGGGGTTCCGTCATGGTCCAGGATCCGGCGCACCCATTTGCGTCGCACTTCCCGAATGGGACAGTTTGCCAGAACCGCCGCATCCTTCAGCGGAATGATCGACTGGTAGTAAAACCGGTTGATGAGCCACGCCCGCATCTGTCCGGGGGTCAATTTCCCCTCGTTCATTAAACGGTGAAACGGATGCTGGTGGTGATACCGCTGAAATCCCTCCTTGCGGAGGACCTCAACAAACGTATCGAAGGGTAGGGGGCGATCTCCGATCGGCATGTGTACGTCCTCCTCAGGTGTGATGGTGTACATATGGCATTTGGGATCCATATTCCTAAATGGTTCATTTCCAAAGTTCGTATGGGACGCAGATGCACGCAGACAGACGCAGGTTAAGAAACCTATCTGTGCGCATCCGCGTCCATCTGGGTCCCGTCCCCGCAACCTCCGCCACCTTTTTCGTCACCTGACTCTGGAAATAGACCACTGCCGTGCCCCAAAACCCCGCCACCTTTTCGTTACTCCATGTCACTTCGAAAACGCACCACCGTGACGAATCCCCCGGCCGATGTCCGGCCGGGGGTTCCGTCGGTGTTAGACCTTCACCAGCGCATAGGCGCTGATTTCAGCACCGACGTTGACCTTGCGAACCGTGGGTTTGTGCCATGTCTTCCGCATGGCTCTCCTCCTTCGGGAATGCGGGAGTTCGGCCGTTCGCGGATCCGACCGCTCACCGTACGATCGAATCCGCGAACGGCCTGAGCCTTTCCGGGTTCTATCGATACAACCGTTTCTCCGGCGGTGCATCCGGACGGTGCGAGAACGTCTCGCGAATCCGCTGTTCCAGGATCGGCCGATACGGCGAAAACTCGCACACGGGATCCGTCACATCCGCACGGCCGGTGAGCAAAAATGCCTGACATCGACAGCCACCGAAATCGACGTTGCGCAAGGGACAGGACCGGCACGGTTCCGGCATCCAATCCTCCCCGCGAAATCTGCGGAATGCTTCCGATGTATACCAGATCTCGGCAAGACTTCGCTCCCGGACGGAATCAAACTGCAGTGTGGCAATCACTTTCGCACCGTGACAGGGCAGGGCCTCGCCGATGGGATTGACGACAATGTATGCGTTGCCCCATCCGAGCATGCACGGTTTCGGTCGCTTCTCATAGAAATCAAGACCCACCATGGTGACGACCATGTCATGCGCACGCGTTTGTTTGAATCGCTGTACGACATCCAGTGCCCAGGACACCTGTTCCGGTGTGGGCAGCAGATGGTAACGGTTCTTCCAGGCCCACCCGGCAAATTGTGTCATGGCCAGTTCCAGACGTGCCACATGCAGACGGCGCGCGAATTCCAGGATGGCCTCCAGGTGGTCTATGTTCATCCGGTGCAGCACGACATTGAGCGTGATGTACACCCCTGTTGACCGGAGGTATGCGAGACGCTCCATCTTGCGGGCAAACGTGCCGGCACCCCCGATCCGGTCGTTCAGGATCGGTTCGTGCGCCTGAAAACTGATCTGCACGTGGTCCACACCCCGCGCGATCAGTTCGGCCCAGTAGTCCGCATCGTGCAGGGTCAGGTTTGTAATCAGGTTAACATACAGACCGTGGGATTTTGCGTGGTGGACGATATCGGGGAGATCGCGACGTAGAACCGGTTCCCCTCCGGAGAGGTGCACATGGACCACACCGAGTTCCGCCGCCTCAGCAAAGACCCGCGCCCATTCATCCGTGGTGAGTTCCGCGCGCGCCGGGTACCGGGTGAGGTCAGTGGGATTGTAGCAGTAGTAGCAATGCATATTGCAGCGATACGTCAATTCGGCCACGAGCGCCTTCGGCGCCGGCACCTTGCCGTTCCGCATACGACCCTCTATACGGAATCCAACGTCAATTTGAGGTAGCGGCCGGTTGCGGGGATTTCTTCCCGCCATGCGCGCTCCACGCGCAGGCCGGGCAGATACCCGCCACCTCGAGAAAATGGTCGACGATGGTGTATCCCGTATAGCGCCCAATGGTTTCGTTGACGTCATCCATAAACGACATGGGCAGGTCATCGACCCGGCCGCATTCGATGCAACGGATGTGATAATGTTTTCCAGTATTCGGATCGTAGCGCGTCATGCGGTCGCCCAGGATCACCTTGCGCAATACTCCTTCCTGGACCAGACGTTCCAGGTGCCGGTAGACCGTCGCGAGTCCGATATGGGGGAACCGTTTCCGTGCCTCCCGGTACACGTCCTGCAGGGTCGGGTGTTCCGGCGCGTCACACACGATGCGCAAAATCGCTTCCCGATACGCTGAACGACGCATGGCTCCACATCGGAAATGGTTTTCAGTTCATTATAGTCCCAAAAACGGGAAAAGTCAAATCAGATTCAGGTGAGATATGGTTCAATAATTGGACAATTGGGAACACAGGACCACCCGCACAGGATGCCACAGGATTGGAAATCATTTTCATTCAGGTATGTGTACGCGTGCAGCGGCGAGATCGATCTCCATCCCGTCGACGGCCACGTAAATGCCCGCCGCCCGGACCGTGTGATACGCTTCCGAAGCGGGATCGTTGAGCGGATTCGTGTTGTTGATATGCGTGTAGATACGATAGGGTGCGGAAATCTCCTGGAGTACCGGCAGGCTGTCCTGTACCGGAATGTGCCCGATTGCATACGCGGACCGACCGCCCTGCGGATCGATGTCCATCAATTCGTGGTCATACCAGAAGGTCCCGTCCAGAATGATACACCGGGACTGCCGAAACGCGTCCAGCAGATCGGGCGTGATCTCCCGCACGATCGGTGCATACGTCAGGGTCGTACCGGTGCGCGGATCCCGTACGTGAATGGCCACCGTATTTTCCGTATGGTCTTCCCAGTGATAGGTCGGCGGTTTTCCAGGAACGGGAATTGCGCGGATTTCCATTTCCGTCGGCGTCCCGTCCGGTCCGGTGATCGGGATCCACTGCTGGAGCGGGAGTATCTCCCAGTGTGCCTTTACGATGCGGAAGAGCGCACATCGATCGAGCAGGGTCTGCTGTACACGCGCGGTACTGTATACCGATACATATGTACGTACATCCGATATGGGACCGCGAAACGTCAGCACACCCACGGCGTGGTTGACATCGCCATGCAGCAGGACCACCGCGTGGATGCGTGTGCCGCGTGTGGTGTCCGGGATGAAATACGGGTGCATACGGAGCATCGCACCGAGTTCCATCGGAGCGTCCAGAATCACCCACCGGGCACCGTCCGTGGATACGGCGATCGCCGCTTCACGCCGGGGCCGGACCCGCCCGTTCCGCTGTCGGGCACGCATGCAGTAGGTGCAGTTGCAATTCCACTGCGGTACACCCCCGCCCGCACCGGTACCGAGAAATACAATGCGCATTGCCGTCTCCCGATCAGTGTTCAGCAGACACTTCTGTGGATTCCTCACGCCGGGCAGACTGGCGTAACTCACGGATTTCTTCTTGCAATCGCCGGATGCGTTCACGCAATGCATTCCGCCGTTGAATCAGCGTACCGAAATTGGTCGCGTTGTACAGCGCCATGCTGGCATTCACCTGTTGTTCGACCCGTTGCAACTCCTTTTGCAACCGTTCGATCTCCTGCTGTTTGGCCCGGATTTTGCGGCGCGTGCGGAAATCCAGTTCCTCTTCCTCGGGAGCCGTCTGACGCGGCGTCGCCTCCGGTCGCGTTGCGCGTTCCCTGCCGATGATTGAAATGGCCACCTTCTCGCGTAACCGTTCGATGTCTTCCCGGGTGTACACCCGGACTTTGCGGGTCTTTTCCACCCGTGCCTGCCGTTCTTTTTCCTTCCTGGCCACGTCGGCGAGCGACTGTCCGAAGACGGTCGCCGCCAGCAGCACGACTATTGTGAAAATCGGGATCCAGCGCATTGACATGGTGATGACCTCCATGGGTCATACGATTTCCATCATCCGCTCGATTGCCCGACGCGCCCGGGCCGCCGTTGTGCGCGGAATGTGGATCACGGTCTCGTCCCGATAGGGTTGCCGGGGATCGCAACAATCGTCGCAGAAGACGATCTCGTATCGATCCTCCTGAAGCGAGCGCAGCAACTTCTCCAGCGTGTTGGCCTTCATGTAGTCGCATACGGAAGCCTGAGAGACCGGGATGAACGTCTTTGTCGGCACTTCCTTCCGCAGACGATAGACCAGTCCTTTCTCAGTGGCCACAATGAACAGACGTGCCGATGACCGTCGGGCCCGTTCGACCATCTGTTCGGTCGACAGGAAGTATGCACTTCCATACGGAATATTGCCGGACTCGACTTCACTCAGACAGTATGACGCACATCCGCACTCGGGATGGATCATGAGTTCGGCTTCGCCGGATGCGAGGAGGTCGTGATACTTCATGACAGCCCAGGTCAACGCATCCCTGCCGATCTTTTCGTGGACGTAACAACTCGCGTGCCACTCTCCCTTCTCCACTGCGTAGATATCGATCAGGTCGGGATCGACTCCCTGACGGGCAGCCCGTGCCCGCATGACGTATCCGAGGTATTTGTCCGGGAGAAAGAGGATTTTCCGACCGGGGAAGTGGCGCGCGACATAGACCATGACCCTGTCCGTATTCCGGGACGTCGTCACAAAGTCACTCAATGCTTTCGTATACACGTCACTGTTGATATACGTGATCACGATGCCGTCCGGGTGCTCCCGCTTCCATTGCTCGACCCAGGCGTGGTCCGTTCCGAAGACGAGCGAGCACCCGAGGGTCTCCGGCGTATCCGAAACAAAGACCCGCGCCCGGTCGCCGACGATGATCTTTGCCGTCGACGCCATGAAGAACACCGCCTGAAAGTCGACCCGGGGGGCGCCGGTATCGCGCACATAAAAACTGAGCCCCAGGGAATCTCCGACCTTATCGGCGATCTCGTGAAATTCGGGATACAGGTAATTGTGAGCGACGATAACGGACTGTTTTCGACGGGCAAGTTCCCGGATCCGGAGAGCCAGTTCAGCGAGATACATGCAGAACTCGCGGGAATACCTTCCGGGATAGAGATCTGCACTGTATGCACGGAATCGTTCATACCACTGTTCCGCAAGTGTCTGCACCGCGCTGACCGTCATGGTCTGCCTCCATGGTCCGTTCGATCAAAGATACCCCATTTGTCCGGGAAAGCCAAATCCGCCCCCACACGCCACCCCCTTCGCATCCCAACAGTCCTCTAAATTTGAGTGTAGTATACTCAAATTATATGCTTGCATTATTGTCAAGTTGGCCTATATTATACATGAGGATCCCCCGGGTGGGCCCCCGACAGGGAGACACCCGCGGGGGAGGTCGTGTGTGATGCATTCCCACAACGGAGGTGGAGCCATGGCACTCGTACGATGGCGTCCCACACGGTCCCTGTGGGCGTGGGACCCGTTTCAGGAAGTCGAACGGCATATCCGGGAAATGGAACAGTGGTTGACGCGCCTCTGGCCGGAAACGGAAACGCGTTCCACCGGCTGGATCCCGGCCATGGACCTCTATGAAACCGATGACCACTACATCCTGGAAATGGACCTGCCGGGCTTGCAAAAAAAGAATATTCAGATCCGGGTCGAGGACGGGGTGTTGACTATCAGCGGTGAACGAAACGTCGAAACGCCCGAACAGTGCCTGTGCCAGGAACGATGGGCCGGGAAGTTCTCCCGAAGCATCACGCTGCCCGACGCGGCAGACGCAGAACACATCCAGGCGGAGTATAAAAACGGCGTGCTGCGGTTGACCATTCCGAAAAAGGAATCGGCCAAACCTGTAGAAATCCGAATTAAATAAAGCCAGGAGGAGGGGGACCATGGCACGCCTGGTACCACGGACACACCGATGGGAACCGTTCCGGGAGATCGAACGTCTGTTCGATCGCATGGAACAGCTGTTCAGTGAGTTGCTACCCACACCGCGCCGGCGGGAGGAAGCCCTTGAGTTCACATGGTCGCCGGCAGTGGATGTTTACGAAACCGACGACGCATATGTGGTCGAGGCCGATCTGCCCGGACTGAAAAAAGAAGACGTCCGGGTGACGATTCACGACAACGTGCTGACCATCCAGGGTGAACGGAAGTACAGCCGCGAGATCAGGGAAGAGAACCTGCATCGGCAGGAACGGTTCTATGGGAAATTCGTGCGCAGTTTTGTGCTGCCGGATACCGTAGACGCGGAAAAGATTGAGGCGGAATTCAAGGACGGCGTGCTGCGCATCACGCTGCCGCGCAGGACAAAGGGCACGGGAAAGGTCATCGAGATCAAGTAAAACCATGACTGCCCGCCGCGCGCAATGTCAATAAGGCAGGGGGGTCTTCCCCCTGCACGATTTTTTCTTTATCGCGATCCATATTGACAAATGGACCCCGCGATAACCCGCCATCCAGGATACGCGGGCACCTGGGGCCTGAGGCCCGACACCCGACACCTGATCCCTGACACCTGACACCTGATACCTGATACCTGGGACAGGTGTATCCTTTGCAGCTCCGACCGGTGTCGGTTTACAATAACCCCGACAGCCCCCCGGACAGGATACAGGTGACCGATGCGTGTCGTGCAGATCGGACTGCGGGTACTTCTCGCCGGATGGTTGGCATGGTCGACGACGGGTTATGGTGCACCGGATGCACCCGCGTCGCCCGCTGCGTCCGCACTGCGGAAGATCGGCATTCTCCATTCCACACTGGTGGCAGACCACGCACAGGAACCGTTCTACCGAAAGGCAACCCGACTGGCCATTCAGGACTTTCGACAGGCCCGTCCCGAAACGTTCCGTTCCATTGAGATCATTGAGGCGGATGCCCGGTTTGATCTCCAACGTGCGATCCAGGAAACGGTTCGGTTGGCACGCGCCGGGGCGCTGGTGATCATCGGCGGCAGCGGTTCCAACTATGCACTGGCCATGGCAAAAGTCTGTCTGAAGTATCGTGTACCGTGCATCACGCACGCGTCGACACACTCTCAGTTGACAGAAAACAACCCGTACATGTTCATGGTACTGCCGGACAATCGTACCATGGCACGGGCAATCGCCCGGTTCGTTCATGACACGTTTCCGGACGCCCCGGTCGGTGTGCTGATACGGAGCGACAGCGCATACAGTCGCGATATGGCCCATCACTTTCAGGCGTCGCTTGCCGATCTTGGCCACGATGTGCACGCGCAGTTCCTGTTCGGGCCTGACACGCTGGTAGTGGACGTCGTCGCACGCATGCAGGCGGCGAGGGTAGCCGTGGTATTCGCGCCGGTCACGCCGGCACGCATGCATCAAGTGCTCACATACTGGAAGCGAACGGGTACGCCGTTCCCGACGTTTGTGGGTGGGGACAACTGGTCGATTCCGGGGTTGCGGGCGCAGATCAATGCGCTCGGCATTCGGGGGTATTTTCTCTCATTCTACGATCCGGACGCACCGGCCTGGCGGCAGTTTGCGCAGAAGATGGGGGCGGAACCGCTGGCGGTGAACGGCTATGCGGGTGCAATGTACGATACGGTACAGCTGGTATTGCGTGCAGTAAGCGGAGCACCCACGGGTGATCGTCGGAGTGTACTGGCGACGATCCGCCGGATGGATCATCGGGGCGTAACGGGGCGGATTCGGTTTCAGGGAGGCAACCGTGCGGTGCATGACATGTACATTTTCCGGATCACCACAGACGGGGTCCAGCGGGTACGGCACATTCCGGCGCATCGGCGGGGCGACGCGATGTGAGGGGAGCGACGCCGGCCCTGGCCATAACTTCCGATAATGATTCTTATGTTAAGTTATTGCTCCCGGTGGTGGCCACCGGCAGCGCGGGCGCGGTGAAAATATCCCGCCACAAAATGACGGGACGCATGCGGGATATTGACCGGATTGCGATCGCACGGGTTGCCGCACCGTGAAATGCCCAAAACGGGGGCCGGAATGGTCGGTATGGTGTCCTGGTATTTTCGCTCCTGGCCGCGGCCCACACGGCCCATCGAGTGGACCATCGATCTCGCGCATGGGCGGGTCGGGCCACTACAACTCGGTGAACGGTATCCACCGCCGTACGGCATCGCCCACTGGATCGGGCCCCCGCGCAGCCGCGCAATGATGCGTCGCGGGTTCTGGATATACCCCCAGTACGGTCTTCTCTTTGATCTGGAGGCATCGATTCTTACCGGATTTCTCGCCGTTCTGGGCAACCCCCGACATACGGCACTCGGCATGGTCCGGTGGATACCGCGCATTCGCACTTTTCCGGGCATGGTCATCTGCCCGGGTCGGGATCCGGAACCTCCCGCGGGCTGGACCGTTCAGGATCTGCGGCACCGTTTGGGCGCACCGGACAACGTATATGCGGAAGACGCGCGCGTGACCGTCCAGTACATTTTGAGCGAGCGGTGGGTATACTTTTTCACAGCCCGCACGGAGGCATCGGTGTTAGACAGCATTGCGGGGCACGATCTCCGCTTCTGGCCACAGGACGCGGTGTCCGTCCAGACTTCCGATAATGTATCCTCCGCAGAAAGTGACCCAGGTGCCCATACAACGACGTCGCTTCACTGAAGTGGCGATCACCCCCCGTTTCCAGTATACTGGTTCATACGCGGCCGGTCGCTGTACCGATCCTCAAACGCGGAGGATGATCCATGGACTGGGGACTGCACAATCGACTCGCACGCATCTTTCAACGCGATCATCGGACCGTCATGCTGGCCGTCGATCACGGCTACTTCATGGGTCCCACCACACGGCTGGAAGATCCGCGCGCGACCATTGCTCCTCTGTTGCCGTATGCGGATGCCATCATGTTGACGCGCGGTGTATTGCGCAACTGCGTCGATCCCGATGTCCCGATTCCAGTCGTCCTGCGGGTGTCCGGGGGGACCACCATTCTGCGGAAGGACGAACTCCCCAATGAAACCATCATGACCACTGTGGAAGACGCCGTGCGGCTCAATGCCTGTGCGGTGGCACTCTCCATCTTCGTGGGGTCGGATTACGAGCACCAGACGCTGGCCAACCTCGCCCGTCTGGTGGACATGGCGATTCCGTACGGCATGCCGGTACTCGCCGTCACGGCCGTGGGCAAGGAACTTGAAAAACGTGATGCGCGGTACCTTGCCCTGGCCTGCCGCGTGGCAGCTGAATTCGGCGCACACTTCGTCAAGACGTATTTCTGTGAGAACTTCGAACGCGTGGCCGGCAGTTGCCCCGTACCGCTCGTGATCGCCGGCGGCCCGAAGCTGGACTCCGACATGGCCGTATTCGAACTCGTCTATCGTGCTCTCCAGGAAGGTGCGGCCGGGGTGGATATGGGACGCAACATCTGGCAGTCGGACTATCCCGTCCCGATGATCCGCGCCATCCGCGCAATTGTCCATGAGCAATACACCCCGCAACAAGCACTGGAACTTCTGCGTGAACTGCGCACAACACCGACTGTCCAGGTTTAAAGCGGAGCATGTCGCATGCCGATACCCATCGATGCATATGAGGTCCTGGAAGACATACTGGGGAAAGAAAATGCACGCAAATTGGCGCATGTTTTGGAAGACACCTCCGCGGCGGAGACGATGGTCCGGTTTACCGCGCTCCGGGATGAGTTCTTACAGCGGTGGGATAGCCTGCTCCAGCGATGGGAGCAGTGGTCCGAACATGTGGTGACCAAAGGCGAGCTGCGCGCTGCGATTGAAATGATCCTGTCCAAGATAGAACAGTTGAATCGGGAACTGCGGGGAGAAATGCAGCGGGTGGAGACCGAATTGCGGGAGGAAATCTGGCGAGTCAACCTGAAGATGAATTCTGTTCTGATCCTGCTCGTGCTACTCCTGACAGTGATGAATCCTACATTTACGGAATTGATCAGAGTTTTATTCCGCAATGTTTGAAAAAACCTACCATGAAAGTTGCGGTATATCACCGAAACGACGATGTTCGTCTGGAGGACCGTCCGGTCCCCACGATCGGCCCCGGCGAATGCCTGGTCCGTGTTCGTGCGGTGGGCATTTGCGGTACGGATGTCATGGAGTGGTATCGTCTGCCGCGCGCGCCGCTTGTTCTCGGACACGAAATTGCGGGTGAAGTGGTCGACGTTGGTTCTGGCGTGACGCATGTGAAACCCGGGGAGCGGGTCGTGATCGCGCATCACGTTCCCTGCGGCATCTGTCACTACTGCACCCACGGGCATGCTACCGTTTGCCCGACCCTGCAACAGAGTCATCTCGACCCGGGTGGGCTCGCCGAGTACGTCCGGGTGCCGCCCCTGCAGACCCGTTTCGGTCTGTTTTCACTGCCGGAGCACGTGTCCGATCTGGAAGGTGTGATGGTCGAACCCCTCGGGTGCGTCTTGCGCGGGCAGCGACTGATCGGCATGGTACCGGACCACAGGGTAGTCGTCATCGGCTGCGGACCGGCCGGGATGCTGCACATCATGCTGGCGGCCGCTACCGGAGTGCGCAACCTCGCCGCCATCGAACCGGACGGGTTCCGCCGGGCAATGGCAGAGCGTCTGGGGGCATCACCGGTACTGCATCCGGATGACCCCGTCGTCGAGCAATTGCAGTCCGTATGGGACGGTGCGCTTGCCGATCGCGTCATCGTCTGCACCGGTGCTCCCGCCGCACTGCAACTGGCGATGACGTGCGTGGCCCCGGGGGGTACGGTGCTGTTCTTTGCACCCACGGATCCGGAACGGTCCGTACCGATACCGTTCAATCGGCTATTCTGGCGGAATGAGATCACGCTGACGAGCTCGTACGGCGCGGCACCGGCAGACATGGCGCGTGCGCTGGCAATGATTGCCGCACGTGTGGTTGATG
>CAZIRO010000032.1:0-20288 GCA_964541595.1 uncultured Acidobacteriota bacterium | reverse complement strand
CCCGATACGCCTCCCCCAATCCCAAAAATACCATGGAATTCCGTAAAATCTACATCATCCATCAGCTGTTGTCAACCCTCAGCACCTGGCCGGGACGGATCATCACGTATTCGACGAACAGGTGTTCCCGTTCCCGGTCACATGCGCGGGTTGTTCCGACGAAACCCGTGTCAGCGTCCATGCGGCACGCGCTACCGCGCGTACAGGCCGGCGCAACGGGTCCATCATGACCGTGTCCACACCGGCGGCGATAGCCATCGCCAGAAACGCAGATTGATAGGCGATCTTTGACGGCATGCGAAAGGTGAGATTTTCCAGGGCGATGAGAATGTGACATCCGGGAAAATGCCGCCGCAACCGGCGCACGGTTTCCAGCGTGTCCTCGGGAGATGTGCCCACGCGGGCATACCGGTACGGGAACAACAATGCGTCAAAGTAAATTGCCGAATCCGGAATTCCACAGGACCGTAAGGCGCGGTACGCCGCGTATGCGAGGTCCAGCCGCTCTGCCGGAGTGAGGCGTGTGGTGGTTTCCGTCGCACAGAGCACAATCACGCCGGGACGGTGTGCAGCAAGCACACGAAGCGCGTCTGCATGCAGCGGATACGCGTGTAGCGAGTTCACAATCGCGCCGGCCCCCGCATGTGGCAGAAGCGCATGCCACGCGGCGGGATCCGGCCAGTCGATCACGGGGCGCAACGCGGGCGTCGTGTTGCGCATCTGGTCCAGAACCCATCGATACGCATCCAATCGGTCCATGCCGGGAAAGTCGATCGCGATATCGACCGCGGTGGCACCGGCCGCCTGAATACGACGCAGCAGCCGCCGGAGACGCCCCACGTGGCGTTCCAGAACGATACGACGTACCGCCGGATTGACACTGTTGATGTTCTGTGCAATGATGTGCAGGGTATCCATCATCGGTTTTCCATGCCGTGTATTGATCCGGTGGATAAGGGCGCGTTTAGATGGCGTTCAGAGAGTCTGTACACGTCTGGCTGACCTTTCCAAGCCAACTTGCATATATCTCACTGGCGGAAGGGATCGCCCGGGCGATTTTTCACGCCTATGCCGGTACCGAAGACGAACGGGATAACTATTTGCTCGCATTTCACGAAGCCGTGGCGAATGCGGTGATTCATGGAAATCGGCAGGATGCCTCCAAATTCGTTGAAATCCACTTTATCTTAGAACCCAACGGATGGACTGTCGAGGTGTGGGATCAGGGCAGCGGATTCGATCCGACCCACCTGCCCGATCCGACCGCTCCGGAAAACCTGTTGAACCCTCACGGACGGGGTATCTTTCTGATCCGCGCCATGATCGAACGGGTGGACTTTCAAATGACCGCGCGCGGCACGTGTGTACGTATGCAGCAACGCACGCCATACCGCAATCCGATCGTGGGAGCGTGATCGTGCAACCCCCGGCGTCGAAGTACCGGTTCGTCGCTACGATCGAATCGATTCCGTTACCGGTGATCCTGAAGAAAGTACACGCCTACGGGGTACCGGGCGTGATCACACTCCGCCGTCCCCCGATCGAAAAGCGACTGTACGTCCGCCATGGCCGGATCATCTTTGCCACCTCGAATCTCCCCGCCGACCGGCTGGGGGAATTCCTGATCCGACGCGGCGTGCTGGACCCCGCCACATATCAGGAGGCGGTCCGTCTGTGGAAACAACAGAAGACCAAACGCCTGGGACGTATTCTCGTTGAAATGGGTGTATTGACGGCCCGTCAGTTGTTTCAGGCCGTTCAGCAGCAGATCGAAGATATCGTCCTGAGCGTTTTTGCATGGGACCACGGTGAGGTGGACTTCACGATCGGGCAGTACCGGGATCAGGAGTTGATCAAACTGAATATGACCATTCCACGCACGATCATCGCCGGTGTGCGGCGCTTACCGGACACCCGCATGTGTATCGCACACGTCGGTGGTCTCGCGGTTTATTTACGTGCGGATCCCCGCCTCCCGATGGAGGTTCATGAACTCGGTCTGCAGCCCGAAGAACGCCGTGTGTTGCCGCTGCTGGACGGCGAGCGGTCGTTAGCGGACATTTTGCAACAGGGACCGCTTCATCCGGACCGTATGGCCCGTCTATTATACGGTCTGTATGTTCTGGAACGCGTATATCCGGTAGAACGCCGGTTCCGTCTGAAGGTCCAGCGTCCCCAACCGTTGTGGACGGATCCGGTGGAGCGGGATGATGCAGAGTCACCGTGAATATTCATCTCACCGCATACGGAGAGGGTCCGCAATGCGACACCTATGGACCGTGATATGCATCGTCTGGAGTATCTGGGCACTCGGCCCCGGTACGGGTATTGCCCAGGAGATCGTTGAACCCTCCACCAAAACCCGTTTCCCGACCACGCGCCCGTTTCTGGACGGCGCAGCACTCGGTCCCGCCCTGGATTGCGTGGGCACGGCCGTACGGAAGAAGTTCATCTTTAAAGTCTACGGTATGTGCCTGTATGTCGATATTCCGGTGTTGCATCAGCGTGTGGGCGATACGGCAGATCCCGAAACCATCGCGCAGGCACTCATCCGGGGTGGGGTGGCCCACGCGTTTGTGTTGCATTTCGTACGCAACGTCGATGCCCGGAAGATCGTGGACGCGTTTCGCGAGGGGTTGCAAAAGAACTGGCCCGATGGCGCGTTCGATCCGGACCAGCCGGGTGTCCGGCAGTTCCTCGCAGCCACGAATTTCGACATTCGGGATGGACAGGAGATCCAGATCTGGATCGATGCACAGTCCCGTGTGCACATCCGATTCGCCGACCGTCCCGTGGTGACCATCGATGATCCGACCCTGCAACGGGCGATTACCGGTATCTGGCTCGGCGCCCGACCGGTGCATAAGAAGATGAAGGCGTCGCTGTTGCGGGATCTTCCGGGTCGACTGCGAGCGGCCTCCGCTCCGTAAAGGGCCATTCGTTCTGGTAATGACCATCGTGCAACCGGGTACCCCGGATATGGTGAAACTGAACCTGCAGAATTGAGGGCAACCGTATGGTACGCCGTACATCGCGAATCCCGGAATGGTCGACCGGTTTGAATCGGCAACCGGAACGGGTGCGCACGATCATTCGGACACTGCGCGACCACTACCCGGACGCGCGGCTTGTTCTGCGGTTTGACAACCCGTTCCAGCTACTGGTTGCGACCATACTCGCGGCGCAGACGACGGACGAACGCGTCAATCAGGTCACGCCATCGCTGTTCACACGTTATCCGGACGCCCGTGCACTTGCCGCTGCCGATCCGCAAGAACTCATGGACCAGATCAAACCCACCGGGTATTATCGGCAAAAGGCGCGGTTTCTCCTGGAATGCGCCCGTGCGCTGGTAGAACGCTTTCAGGGGAACGTTCCGGATCGACTGGACGATCTGGTGACGCTGCCCGGTGTCGGTAAGAAAACGGCCATTCTTATTCTGAATCACGCGTTCGGTCGACCGAGCGGCATCGTGGTTGATACGCACATGCATCGGGTCGCGCAGCGGCTCGATTGGTCCCACCAGCGGGACCGGGACCGAATGGAGGAAGAATTACGGGAGGTGATCCCGCAGTCGGACTGGATCGACATCCATCCACTCATCGCATTCCACGGACGTCGTCACTGTAAAGCACCCCGTCCGACATGCGCGGGATGCCCGATCGATGCGTTCTGTTACTTCCCGGACAAACGTTATTGAACAGTTTCCTCGGATGGCAGGGGGTGTTCCGGTTTCATGGGACGTTCAAGCAGACGCCGCAGCGCGCGCACCAGGGGCTCGTCCTCATATAGAACGCGATAGACAGCCTGAATGATCGGCGTTTCAATCCCGTGCTGCTGTGCCCACCGGTACAGTGCCCGTGTGGTGGGAATTCCCTCCACGGCCATACGAAAGCCTTCCATGATCTGCGACAGGGACTCCCCCAATCCCAACCGGTATCCCACCATACGGTTCCGACTGAGAGGGCCTGTGCACGTCAGCACGAGATCCCCGATTCCGGACAACCCGTAAAACGTCTCGGGCAGCGCGCCCATTGCCGTACCGAGGCGAACCATCTCGACCAGTCCGCGGGTGATGAGGGCCGCCAGTGCATTATGTCCGAGCTGGGCACCGGTGACCATCCCGGCGGCCAGCGCGATGACGTTTTTCATCGCGCCACCGAGTTCGACACCCCTGCGATCCGTATTGCGATAAACCCGCAGGTTACGTCCGTGGAATACGCGCTGGATGTCCCGGTTGATCGGCTCGGAGGGTCCGGCGATGACAATGGCCGTGGGTTTCTGTTCAGCGACTTCGCGGGCGAAACTCGGACCGGAGAGGACGAGCAGGTGATCATCCGGGAGATGCGGCCACTCCTGATGGATGACCTCGGTCATCGTGGCCAGGGTGTCGGACTCGATACCCTTAATGGCGGAAACCACAACGGGTGGGGTTTTCAACCGGTTCCAGGCGGATTGAAACAGGCGCAACGTCGATCGTGCGAAACGTGAGGGTACGGCCAGGATCACGCAGTCCGGATCGCTGTGCAGGAGCGCTTCCGGATGCCGGGTGAACGTGATTCCGTCCGGCAGGGCAATGCCCGGGAGGTAGAGCGTGTTTTCACGGTGTTGCTGTAACAGAGTGAACGTTTCCTCGCCGTGCACCCAGACGCGGATGCGATGCCCAAGTCGGCGCAGATGGATGGCAAGGGCCGTGCCCCAGCTGCCGGCACCGATAATGCCAATGTTCATGACCGTCTCCTGGCCGTCAGGTCATCGATCACACTGACCTCCTGACCCTGCATCAGACGGAGCAGGTTGTCCCGATGGCGTATCCAGATGAGGACGACTGCGAGGAGTGCCGGCCACCACATCATCCATGGTGCGTGAAAGAATACGCGTAAGTAGATGACGAACGCTGCAGCTGCCGTCAGAGAGGCGACAGAGACAATGCGAAATATGGCGAGGATGACCATGAACGTCCCCAGTGCCATGAGTGCGGCCCAGGGTGCAATGACGAGAAACGCACCGAATCCCGTGGCCACGCCCTTGCCGCCCCGAAAACGCAGCCAGGGTGTGAACATATGTCCGCAGATCGCCGCGAGTCCAGTCCACGCCCATACCGCCGGTTGT
This sequence comes from uncultured Acidobacteriota bacterium, assembly GCA_964541595.1. Classification (GTDB taxonomy): domain Bacteria; phylum Acidobacteriota; class HRBIN11; order HRBIN11; family HRBIN11; genus CAZIRO01. The sequence goes on along the minus strand of CAZIRO010000032.1, from coordinate 15,176 downwards.
TCCGGTGTCACCATACGGGCAAGCACCACCGGCAGGCCGCCCTTGGCCGCGTCGAGCAGAAAGACCACGAGACCCCATCCAGGTCCGAGTGCACGTGTCACATTGGTAGCACCGATGTTCCCACTGCCGATGCGCTGGATATCGATCCCGCGAAGTCGGGTCAGGACCCATCCGAATGGTATCGATCCCGCGAAGAATCCGATCGCACTCAGGAGTATGGCGGTACCCATCACGGACTCCCGGATAAGATGGGGGTCACACCGTACGGTTCCTGCATACCGAGAGTATTCTGATGGACATTCCGGCGGGATGCAACGCTATGGATCGCGAGATCGGAACAGGCATTGGGACGGGGATGTGTCGGGTGCGCGGAGGCTCCGGTCGATACCGGGTCCCAGGTGTCAGGTCCCAGGTGTCGGGTGTCGGGTCTCAGGTCCCAGATGTCAGGTGTCAGGTCTCAGGTCCCAGGTGTCAGGTATCCGGTATCCGGGACGGGAGACGGAAGACAGGGGACGGGGCATCGCATGGGCGGGGGATAGCGCATGACCGCATGGGGACCCACCGTGTCCCATGGCCTGTCCCGATCTCGAAGGTTCCTTTGATCTTCCCATGGGTTTTCCTATACTAAATGATGATGGGCGGAGGGTTGGCCGAGCGGACGAAGGCGGCGGCCTTGAAAGCCGCTGTTCCGGCAACGGAACCGTGGGTTCGAATCCTACACCCTCCGCCAACGGCTGCATCATGGTTGCCGGCGCACATTTCTGCGGAGAGGTGCTGGAGCGGTCGAACAGGGCTGCCTGCTAAGCAGTTGCCCCGGGCAACGGGGCCGTGGGTTCAAATCCCACCCTCTCCGCCACGACATGCGGTCAATGATGGGGTGCGTTTCGGTTCCGGCACGGTTGGGCGACCCCGGTCTTTGAACGAACGATCAGGTGGATTCATGCACTGGTCAAAAAGCGGGCATCCGATTTATTTCCGCATCGGGCAAGTGGCGGAGATCGTGGGTGTGGAACCGCATGTTCTCCGCTATTGGGAAAAAGAGTTCCCCGATCTGGCACCCCGCAAAAACCGTTACGGTCAACGCATGTATTCCGAAGAAGACGTGCGAATTGCGCTGTTGATCAAGTACCTCCTCTACGAAGAGGGATACACGATCGAGGGGGCACGGCGAAAATTGCAGCAGTGGATCCACGAAGGTCAACTGCCGGAACACGTGCAGACCCACCTGCAGAACGACCTTATGGCCGAACGGCTGCGTCACATCAAAGATAAACTCACCCGATTGTTGCAAATACTTGACAGACCGATCCCAAAAGAGTAACCTTTATGCGAATCCGACCGGGCGGTCGGGATGTGGCGCAGCCTGGTAGCGCACTGGACTGGGGGTCCAGTGGTCGGCGGTTCGAATCCGCTCATCCCGACCAGTAGCATGGTTTTGTTCAATGTCCAAGACAGTCTTTGTGGAAGGTTCTCATCTGCATCAGGTTCGGACCCACCGACCGGGGCCATTCCCCACGCGACACAGGATCTTCCCTTCGTATGGGCATTCCAATCCACGTCAACAGGCGGCTCCGTTCGTCCGCATTCCGTCTCCATCCGGAAACGGGCCATGCGCGACGCGCGCGACCGCTGTGTAAGGAGAAACACGCATGAACATCTATGTCGGCAACTTGCCTTTTGAAACCACAGAAGACGAGCTTCGTCAGGCGTTTGAAGCGTATGGCGAAGTCACGTCGGCCGTCGTGATCCGGGACCGGTTCACGGGCCGTTCCCGAGGCTTTGGCTTCGTGGAAATGCCCGTGGAAGAGGAGGCCCGCAATGCCATTCAGGCACTGGACGGCACGGAATTCGGCGGTCGAACGCTACGCGTCAGCCAGGCGCGGCCGCGAAGCGAGCGCCGCGGGCGTTCTCGCGATCGCTATAACCGCGATTGGTGATCGGGGAACACCGTGAGTACGGTCGGGACTTTCCCGACCGTACTCCCCTGTGGTCGGTTGTCAGCACGGGCATACTCGAATCACGCGAACCGTACGGACACCCATGACGGTCTGCGGGATCGGCGTGGATATCGTAGAAATCGAACGGATCCGGCGGGCGATCGAACGGTTTGGGGAACGATTTCTCCAGCGCATTTATACAGCCCGGGAGATCGCGTACTGTACCTCCTTTCAGGATCCGTATCCCCACTTCGCGGTTCGATTCGCCGCAAAAGAAGCCGCCATGAAAGCCCTCGGCGTCGGCCTGTGGAGCGGTATCCCCTGGCGCGATTATGAAGTGATCAATCTGGATTCGGGGGAGCCCCGCATGCGCCTCTCCGGAAAGGCCCAGGAACGTGCCCAACAGCGCGGCGTACGTCGTGTCTGGATCTCGTTGAGTCATCACCGTACGAGCGCGGTCGCCGTGGTCGTTATGGAGGGAACACCGAACGTGCCTCCATAGTGATTCAATGCCAAAATGCTAAGACCGGGACAGGCAATGGGACAGGGGGATGCGCCGGATGAGCGGATGGTCCGGTCGACGCCAGGTCTCCGGTGCCAGGTGTCGGGTGTCCGGGACGGGAGACGGAAGACAGGAGACGGGGCATCGCATGGGCGGGGGATAGTGCATGACCGCATGGGGACCCACGGTGTCCCATGGCCTGTCCCGATTTCAGGGGACGTGTGGCATTTTCGATAGATCGTTCCCCGGAAATTTGTCCCGCATCCGTACGATAATCTCGAAGAGTTTGTGTGTGCGCAGGCTATTCCGAAGGAGGGCGCATGCGTGTGAAAAAAATCGGGCGGTCGGATGCGGTGCGCGCGAAACGAACGGAACGCGGTCAGGAACCCCCGGATACGGAAGCGTTTGAACGTACGCTGGAGAAAAAACAGAAAGCAACCACACCACCTCCGGACCGCCAGACGCCGTCGAAACCCAAACAAACCGGGGCACAACGCCCGACCGGACCGCGTCACGTGCAGAAACGTTCTGCACCCGCGCGCGCCCCATCCGGGCGGGGAACACCGGCCCGTCGCGGTTCGCCCGATTCCGGGTCCGCATCCACCGATCGTTCCGCGGCAGATGGCCATTCTGCGAGAACCCCCGGTGATTCGCGCCGTGTACAGACCGAACGTTCCGACCCGGCGTCGTCCCCGATTGCACCCGGCGCAGTGATCGTTCCGTCCACGCGTTGGCATGCTCCCGGCCATGTGGAAATCCGACCTCCTGACGTCCGCATTCCCGACACGCAGCGTCTGGAGATCATCCAGCAGATCGTCGACCGTATCGCCGAAACGGTCAGCGCACGACTGCGACCGGACGGAAGCGCGGACGTTGCGATGCAACTGGATATGGGACGTCTCGGACAATTCAACGTGACGGTACAGCGCGCGCCGGACGGCGCCACACAGATCCGATTCACCATTCCGACCGTTGAGGGCGCCGATCTGGTGCAACAACACCTTCCGGAACTCGCCGAACGGTTGCAGCACCGGAGCATTGACATTCGTCAGATCGCGGTAATCGGTCCCGATCGACCGGACATGCAATGGACGCCAGCGGTCACTGTACCCTCCGAAACGTCCTCACAGCAGGCGTTCCACGATACCCGAGACGACGGACAACGGCATGCCCGCGAATCTCCGGAGGAACCTTCCGACACAGACGACGACATGTCGACACCCCCGCACCCATTGTCATGAGGCAATCCGATGATCGCGTATACACTACGTACGGTGGAACCGGATCACGTACATCCCTGGCATTCGCATCTACAGCACCGCACGCGCGAAGAATGCCTGCACCGCGCGATCTTCCGGAGCGCCGTCCGGCGGTGGCAGATCCGGGCCCGATCCCTGTGGTCTCACCTGTCCACCATACTGCCCCGCTGGTGGCCGTACTCCCACCGCACGCGTACGCAGGTGCAGATACGCGTTCGCCACCCGGACGGCACGCAACGCCAACTGACACTGAGCACGTTTCCCGCACAGATCGGACGGAGTTCCAAGGTGCAGATCCAGTTGCGCAGCCCCCGGGTGTCCAAACGCCATGCGGAGATCCGGGTGCAACAGCAACAGGTATGGATCAAGGACCTGCACAGTACCAACGGCACCTTCCGGAACGGCCAACGGTTACCTCCGGGAGAACCGATCCCGTTGCAGGAGGGCGACGAATTGCGTATTGGCAATCATCAGATCACGATCGAATCCATTCGCATCACACGTGTGGAAGCGCCTTCCGCAACGATCACCTGCACGACGACCCCGCCCACGTATCTGAGCCCTGCGGAACGTCCGTTTCAGCACCACGCCCATCCGGACGACCGCTGGGTCCGGTTTCACTGGGACGGGGAAACCGGCTGGCTGCGATTGCCCGCGCTCTGGATCCGCGCATGCTGGGAACACCTGACGGATATTCCGACGGATGTACCCTGGACCGTGGACGCCATACAGGAGGGAATCGCACAGTTCGTGCTGTTGCAGATCTGTGCTGAACTCGCTGACGCCCTTCCCCATGCCGTTCAACCGGCCGGCTGGTGCACACCGGAAGCGGCGGACGCGCTCCCCGCACCGGAATTCGGATGGATGCGCACGGACCTGCATCTGCAGGTCGGTACACACACGCTGTCGACGACGCTCCTCGTGCCCCTGGAATCCACGAAACCATCACCCGTACTGCATACGGACGACTGGCCAATTCCGATCGGCGTGTGCGTCGGTGTAATCCATTTACGCATACGGGAATGGCGTATGGTTGAACCCGGCGACGTGCTGCTTCCGGACATCTGGACACTGCCGCAGGACTGGTACACATCCGATGCCCCTGAATCCGAAACCACCGTCTGGATCCATGCCGGGACGCTCTGGCGAAACGCACGTTTGCAGTCGACTCCGGAAGGCCTTAAACTGACTGTACTGGACCCCTGGCTTGCCTCACCCGATAAAGGTTGGCCGATGACGGAAAAAGAGTCCCCCACGGAAGGTACGGAACACCTGACACTCGACGATCTCGAACTCGACGTTGTGATCGAACTGGACCGCATGACCGTACCGCTGCGTGAACTTCGGCAATGGCAGGAAGGCCACACGCTGGTGCTCTCACGCCGTCCGGACGATCCGGTCCGCCTTATCCTGGATACGGGGACCCAGCGTCGGGTACTCGCGGAGGGACGCGTGATCGTGGTGGACGGCCAGATCGGGATTGAAATCATCCGCGTCCGTACGCACATCGAGGAGTCCGGCGAATGAACGCTGCTCAGGAAGCATGGTGGATTCTGCGCAGTCTGCTGGCGCTCGGGATCGTGCTCGGCCTGGCATGGTTGAGCCTGCGGTACGGTCTGCCGCGGCTGATGCAGCGCCGCGGACGCACATTGACCGCTCCGCTGCACGTGGAAGCGTTCTACCCGCTGGACCGACAGCACCGGCTATACGTGATCCGATGGGAAGACCTGCACCTGCTCATTGCGACCTCCCCGAGCGGCGTGCGTCTGCTCTATGTGCGGGGTGCGCCCGCTGCCGCATCAGACACTGCCTTCGGGGACCTCCTGAAACGGATGGAAACCCCGGGGCATCCCGTGGGAGAGGAAGAAGCATGATCTCCGGTCTCGGCGTCCTCGCCAGTCCATCGCCGACTCCCGGTGGATTCGCCGGGAACCCGGTCACCACCCTGCTCATGCTCAGTTTGCTCTCCCTGGCTCCGTTCCTGCTCATGATGGCCACGTCGTTCGTAAAGTTTGCCGTGGTATTTTCGATCGTGCGGAACGCCCTGGGTACGCAACAGATCCCGCCGACTCCCGTCATTATGGGGCTTTCGGTCATCATGACGATGTACGTGATGGCACCCGTGGGCACGCAGGTGTATACGGCCATCCAGCCCATGCTGCAACGCCCTTCTGATCGGGATCTCGTATCCGCGGCCGGCGCCGAGATGGTGCTGCAAGTAGTCGATGAGGTCCGGGAACCGTTGCGGGATTTCCTCAAACGGCACGCACATGCGAAAGAACAGCGACTGTTTTATGCGCTGGCACTCCGGATGGGACCGGAAACGTGGAAGACCACCCTGCGTCAGGACGATATGCTGGTCCTGTTGCCTGCGTTCGTGGTCAGTGAACTGACCGAGGCGTTCATGATCGGGTTCCTGATCTTTTTGCCGTTTCTGGTGATCGATATGGTCGTTTCAAACATCCTGCTGGCACTCGGGATGCACATGCTCTCGCCGGTGACCGTTTCGATGCCGTTCAAGCTGCTGCTGTTCATCATGGTCGATGGCTGGGATCTGCTCGTGCGCGGACTGGTACAGGGGTATATATGAGCGGGGAAGCCAAACATACGGTCGTTACCGGAATCGGGACGGGCAATGCGTGCCCGGGGACGTTTCATATTACGGACGTGCAGGATGGTGTTTGACCTTTCGGTGCGTTGGCGGGTGTCCACGGCTTTTTTCGTCCCGATCCCGGTTTGAGGTATGCCATGGAAAGTGTGATCCTTCAGGCTGCACAACAGGCATTGATCGTCACCGTACTGATCTCCGGGCCCCCGATCCTCGCCGCACTCGTGGTGGGACTCATCCTGGCGGTCATCCAGGCGTTGACCCAGATCCAGGAACAGACCATTCAGATGGCCACAAAGATCATCGCCATTTTCGGAGTCCTGTACTTTCTCGGATACTGGATGGCCACTCAGATCGCTCGATTTGCCCATCGCATTTTTATGGAGTTTCCCCGGTGGATTCAGTGATCGGGCGGTCGGGGGTTTACCGATCGTTCAAATACGCCTGAATGACCATGATACACTTCTGGACCGCACCCGTGGACGGTCAGATCGAAACGTTTTTTGCCCCCTTTCGTGAACTCTGGGGTGTGCGCCACGACGTGATGGGGAGTGCCCAACTGTTTTTCTTTGCGCTATTGCGGTGGATCCCCATCGTCCAGTTCGCACCTTTCCTGGGCGGGAGACTCGTGCCGGCACCCGTTAAGATCGGCCTGGCCATGGTGATGGCATGGTTCACCACTCCGTGGTTGAGTCATGCGGTCGATGTTCCCCTGCACCTGACGCCGATGCAGTGGTGGGTCGCCGTTGTGCATGAAATCGGTGTCGGGTTCCTGCTCGGGTTTGCGAGCAGTCTGGTGTTCTTTGCGGTGAGTATGGGTGGGCAGTTTCTGGACAATCTGCGTGGGACCACACTGGCGAACATTCTGGTACCGCAACTGCAGGTGCAGGTCTCCCTGCTCGCGGACTTCTACTTTCAATTGTTCATCGTCCTGTACATCCTGATCGGTGGCCATCGCTGGTTCCTCTCGGCCGTGATCGAGAGCTACCGGCAATTTCCACCTCTCGGACGTTTTCCGCAGACGTTGCCGGTATACGAATCGTTCCTGCAGATGACCACAGACATGTTCGGGATCATGCTGAAAGTCGTGGCGCCGGCCGTTGTGGTGCTCATCCTGATGGACGTCATTCTCGGGGTTGCCAATCGTATGGCACCGCAATTGAACGTGTTTTTTATGGGGTTCACTGTCAAACCGGTGGTCGCACTACTGGTGATCGGTCTGGGGCTGTACACGCTATTGCACGTTACGGACGACATCTGGCGGTACTTTTACCACTGGATGATCGAATGGATCCGCGCGGCGCGCTGAGTGCCCCCCGGCCCGTCGCGCCATTGAGACGGGAACCGTGAGTAACAAAACGGAACAACCGACGCCGAAACGGCTCCGTGAGGCCCGGAAACGGGGACAGATCGCGTTCAGTCGCGATGTCCCTTCGGTGGCCACATACTTTGCCGGTCTGGTACTGATCCTGATGTGGGCGGGACGGATTCGTGACGGGTTCGCGCATCTATACCGTACGGTCATCCAGAGCGCCGTCCGGATCGATGGAAGTCACGTGCTCGATCCGGTGGGACCGATGATGCGCGAGGCGAGCCTGACCTGGCTGTTCGCCACACTGCCGATCATCGCAGCGGTGGCCATCGCCGGCGTGGTGATGGCTGTGGTGCAGACGGGGCTCCTGCTGACGGCAGAACCCATGAAACCGTCCTTCCGGAAGATCAATCCACTGGAAGGCCTGAAACGGTGGTTTTCCATTCGCGGTATCGTGGAGTTTCTGAAAACCCTGATCAAGGTCGGACTCGTGGTATTTCTCGGGTATCGCGCACTCGCCGGTTCGATGGCCGAGATCATGCGTCTGCACCTGGCGGATCTGCCACTCATATTTGCCGAATTGATGCGCGTGGGCCGGGCGTTTGCCTTTCAGGTCGGTATGGCGTTCATCGGTGTGGCCGCAGTGGATTACTTTTTCCAGCGGAAACAGTGGAAAAAACAACTCATGATGACCAGAGAAGAGGTCAAACAGGAATACAAAGAAATGGAGGGCGATCCGCTGATCAAATCACAGCGACGGGCGTTGCACCAGCAGATGGTCATGGCGAGTGTCGTCCGGGAAGTGCCCCGTGCCGATGCAGTGGTCGTCAATCCTTCGCATATCGCCGTCGCCATCCGGTATGATCGCAAGACCATGGGGGCACCCAAAGTCACCGTCAAAGGACGGGGCCGGCTCGCACACAGGATCATCCAGCTGGCACGGCAATACGAGGTTCCCATTGTACGGGATATTGCACTCGCACATGCGCTGTACAAGGTAGAAGAAGACGAATACATTCCCAAAGATCTTTACGAATCCGTGGCCGAAGTCCTCATCTTTGCGTGGCGATTGAAACAGGAGGCGCAACGCGGGTTTGTAATCGAACGATAATCTGAAGAGATCGCGCCCGGAAGCGATCGGCACGGAGAGGCTCCGAATGGAAGCGATCCAGCGACATCTGATCGAACTGTGGACCAGTCTGCGTCAGGGGGATCTCAACATTGTCCTCGCCCGGTACAGCGATATCCTTCTGGCACTGCTGGTCATTGCGATCATCGGCATCATGATCATCCCGATTCCCCCGTTCCTGATGGACATTTTTCTCTCCACGAATATGGCACTGGCGATCTCCATTCTGATGATCTCGCTGTACATCCCGAACGCCCTGGCACTGGCTTCTTTCCCAACCATTCTGCTGGTCACCACGTTGTTCCGGCTGGCGCTGTCCATCGCATCCACGCGGCTGATCCTGCTGTACGCATATGCCGGTGAAGTGATCAACGCGTTCGGCAATTTTGTCGTCAAGGGCAATCTGGTGGTCGGTGCGGTGGTATTTCTGATCATCACCGTGGTTCAACTCATTGTCATCGCGAAAGGTGCCGAACGGGTGTCCGAAGTTGCGGCCCGATTCACACTGGATGCCATGCCCGGCAAACAGATGAGCATTGACGCCGACCTGCGGGCCGGTCTGATCGATGCGGAGGGAGCCAAACAACGGCGTGCACTGCTCGAGCGCGAAGCCCAGTTCCACGGCGCAATGGACGGTGCGATGAAATTTGTCAAGGGGGACGCCATTGCCGGTCTGGTGATCTCCGCCGTCAACATCATTGGGGGGTTGATCATCGGCATTCTGATCAAGAAATACACCTTTGCCGAAGCCATTCGGAAATACACGATTCTGACCATTGGTGACGGACTGGTCGCGCAGATCCCGTCGCTCATCATCACGACAGCCGCCGGGATCATCACCACGCGCGTTGCGAGCAGCGAGGGTGGCGGTTCACTGGGACAGGATATCGGGGTCCAGCTGCTCTCCCAACCGAAAGCGATCGCGATCGCCTCCGGCATGCTCGCCGCGATGGGACTGGTACCCGGTATGCCGACCATTCCCTTTCTGATCCTCTCCGGTGTCGCCGGCGCGACGGCCTGGAGCCTGATGCGCACAAGAGAGGTGAAAGAAAAGGAAGCGGTCAAATCGCGCGTCATCGAACGATCATCTGAAGCGGCGGGAGAACTGGCAACGTCCGGCCCTCAGTTGCCGATCACCGTACCGATCATTCTGGAAGCCGGACCGGCGTTGTACGCCGCATTCGAAGCAGAGGGTGACCGATTCGCGAACGAACTGCTGCCGGAGATGCGCACCTGGCTCTTTCAGGATCTGGGGATGATTGTGCCGGGGGTGATCATCCGGGGTCCCGCAACGTATCTGGAGGATACGCAGTACCTCATTTACATCCATGAAGTTCCCGTGGCCCAGGGCGAGGCGTTGCCGGAACACCTGTTTGCCGGAGAATCGGTGCAGGAACTGCGGATGATGGGTATCGACGGCCCACCGGGAGCGCATCCGGTGACCGGTGCGCAGGGGTTCTGGATTCCCGTGGACCAGGCGGCGCAGGCCCAGCAGATGAACGTTCCCCTGATGACCGCGGACGAATACGTGGCCGTGCACCTTGCACAGGTGATCCGTACGCATGCGGATGAACTCCTCGGCATTCAGGAAGTCCAGAACATTCTGGACGCAATGGAGCAACAGGGATTCGCCGCGCTGGTGCGCAATGTGGTGCCCAAACTGGTCAGTATTCAACGGCTGACGGATATTCTGCGGCGGCTTCTGCGTGAGGAGATCTCGATCAAGAACATGAAAGCGATCCTGGAAGCCCTCGCCGAATGGGCCCCGTATGAAAGCGACCCCATCTATTTGACCGAATACGTGCGCATGGCGATGAAACGCTACATTGCGTACAAATTCAGTCAGGGGCAACCCGTACTGTCCGCCTATCTGCTGGATCCGGCGATCGAACAGGCGATTCAGGGGGGAATCCGCCAGTCGGCTTCGGGAAGTTATCTGTCCCTGGATCCGGAAACGAGTCAATATGTCTTACAGGCGTTTCGGAACGTGTTCGGCACGATCGACACGGCGACTGTCCGACCGGTGGTGCTGACGCAGATGGAGGTTCGTTACTTCACGAAACGGCTGATCAGTCTGGAGTTTCCCCACGTGATCGTGTTATCCTATCAGGAACTGCCGTCCGACCTGCGGATTCAACCGATCGGACGGATTCAGATGTCTTCCGGTATTCTGACGGGATCATCTGCCGAATCCTGAGGAAACCCCAATGGCCATTCACGTCGAGATCCGGTTTCCCGATGGGCAGAAACGTTCCATGGTCTTCAGCAAATCCATGGTGTTCATCGGACGACGAGATGTGAACGATGTCGTACTGACCTTTCCGTTCGTTTCGGGTCGCCACTGCCGCCTCATCGAGCACGGTGAACGGTTACTCGTGGAGGATCTCGGCAGCACGAACGGCACCCTGGTCAACGGTGAACCCTTACCGGCGCAGACTCCGCACACGCTCCGTCCCGAAGACGTAATCCAGATCGGTACCGTGGAAATCCGCACCCATCGGATTGTCGAAGCCGCCGTGGAAAGCGAACCCCCGGTAACCGTCATGGAACGTGCGCCCGCCACTGCGCCGGAGGCTTCTCCGGCGTCGGCCGCGCATGCGTCATCGGTCACCGTTCAGGAGACGGCGCGGCCGCGTATGGACGGTCCGGCAACCATGTGGGAGATCCAGACCGGGGTGTATCAATCGGCGGCGATCCAGCTCGATGACACCAAGGTCGGCGGAACGGCCGGTATCGCTTCCGCGGTTCCGCCTCGTGCATTCCGGGTCCGTGCATCCCGCGCTGCACTCGCCGCTCCCGCCATCCGAACGGATCGCTACCGTTTCTGGAGCTGGGTATTCCAGATTGTCGGGTGGGTCATTGTGTTCGGCGGCATCGTGGCACTCGTGATCGTACTGCTGTCATGAAGGGAGAGAGCCTGAAACCGAAACTCATCGTTTTTCAGGGTCCACGGATCATTGCCATCCACGAGATCGAACCGGGGGGCGAGTACATCCTCGGTCGTCATCCGGACTGCACGATCGTGATTCCCCATCCCTCGATATCCCGACGCCATGCCCGCATCTTTGCAGACGCGTCCGGTGTGTATATTGAAGACCTGCGGACGACGAACGGAACGTACGTGGACGATGCACGGATTGAGGGAACGGTTCCGCTTCGTGACGGGACCATTATTCGTCTGGCGCAGTCGACCAACCCCGCTCCGGTACTGATCCGGTTCGAGGACCCGAGCGCTCGGCTCCTCCGGGCACTGACCGAATCGGAATCCGGAACGGCGTCTACCGCGGCAGCCGCTGCGGAAGGGGAACCCCCTGTGACCGCAGACGCATCCGCGACCGACGCAGCGGAAACCCCTGCCGATGGGGACACGGCGGAAGCGGCACCCCCCGAAGCGATGCCCGCACCCGCAGTCCGGTTCCTGGATCTCGTACGACGCCCCCAGGTGTGGATTCCGTTTGCGGTCATCGTGGTGATCGGAATGGGGATCGGTCTCTACGCGGTACATCGACTGCGTGCAACGCAACAACCCTGGCGATCCGTGCAGATCGAACCGCTCAAAGTCCGCGCCGGGTGGCAACTGAGTCTGCGGGGACCGGACGTGATCCCCGATCCGGATCTGCGCATTTTCCTGCACGACCGCAGGGTGACCATCCAGCGGGCCGTGCGCGGTCACATCCAGATCACCATCCCGGACATCGGTATTGGTGACCGCGGTACGCGTACGGTGGAACTCCGGGTCCAGCGCGGACCGCTGATCCTGTATCGGCAACTCATCCAGTACGAGGTCGTTCCCCGCGTCCAGCGCGTGGAACCCGAACGGGTCGCCGTCGGGGATACCGTATCGATCCGGGGCACCGGATTCGTGCGTCAGAAGCGTCTGATACGGGTACGTATTGGCAACACCCGGGCCCATGTGATCCAGGCAACCCCTGGACTGATCCAGTTCCGTGTCCCGGTCGTGACCCGCGACCGGACCGTTCGGTTGCCGGTGGTGCTGGGTATCGGCGACTGGGAAGAAAAGATCGCAGTGCTCGAAATCCGACCGCGTGATCTGCCCTGTTTTCCGCTGGTACTGACCGCGCAACGGGTGCAGGCAACCATCTGGGAGATCCGGCACGAACTCGGATGCATGTTGTATATTGAATCCCCACCGGCAGAGGATCCGGCCATCCTTCCGGGCGCGGTGGAACAGACGGTCCATCGTCTCTCTCAGGTGTTCGACATAGCGAAACGTCAGTCCGGTGTTCAATTTTCCGTGCGTCGATCCGGCCAACAACTGACGCTGGTGGCGCTGACCGATGGCAAAAAGGTGGTCCCCATCGTGGCGTATACGCCGGATCTGCTCCGGTATTTGCAGCAGCACAGCGGGTTTCCCGGTCCCCCGGAACTCATTCCCTACTGGCAGGCGCTGTTTCTGAACACGACACTGCAGTTATTCACCCGCGGCCAGATCCCCGAAACGTTCCCTTCAGACCATGGGGTGTATGCGATCTACTCCCGACTGCGTACACACAACCTCTCGATCGGCGGTTCGGGCTGCCCGAGTATCCACGACATCGACACGCTCTCGTCCGAAGAGCGAGAACGGTTACGGCACGCCTGCATGGCGGTACCGCACCAGCTGGGTGAACTGGCGGGCGAATGGCAGGGAACACTGGATAACGTGTTCTATTCGGTCAAGAACGCCGAAATTCGTCTGCATTTACGGATCACCCAGCGGGGCATGGAACTGCGGGGTACCGCAACGGTCGAGACCCGTATTCCGCCCCATGCGCGGTGGACACCCCCTTCAGTTCCCCTCACCGGTCGGATCCGTATCGATGCCACTCCACCGGTGATCATCCGGTTCCGGCTGAACCGCCCATTCCACCGTATGCGCCTGGAGGGCCATCTCCAGGGGGACATGATCGTGGGGACATTCGTCAATTCCGAGGACCGTACCGGACGGTTCCGGTTACGCAAAGTGCGGGCACCATCGACAGAATCCGAGTCGGCATCGCCAGCGTCGGATACTGTACCGGATCAATCCCCAGTACCGACGTCCCCGGGTGTCCAACCGATGCCAGCGCCCGGACCGCTCCACCGCAACGACACGTCCGACCACCCGTGAAGCCGCAATCGGCGGGTCCGGACGGCACGCACCGTCTCCCTGGGTGACCAGGATCCATACTCCCGAAACCATACGCCGACGTATGACGCGGTGCGCCCACAGGCGGTTGTTGCGCACGTACAGGACCACATCTCCGAAACGCAGGGACTGCACGTTCACGGGCGCAACGAGCACGGCCTCACCATGCCGGATGGTCGGATGCATGCTCCGTCCCGTGACCACGAGCCGTACGGGATACCCGGCACGCAACAATCCGGTCACGATCTCCGGTGCAAAGGCTCGAATGGTGTGGACTTCACGTGCGGTATGCATGGGCCATCCTGCGCTTATTCTGACGCGTCCACACGTTCCACAAGCCGTAACGACTGCAATTCGTTCAGGAACGTGTCAACGTCCCGGGCGATCCGTGCACGGTCCACCGCGTATTCCCGGGCGATGATGTCAACGATTTCTTCCACCGTCCGCTGTCCGTCCAGTAACTGCCAGACGCGCGTACCGATCTCGTTCAACACGTAGATGGCTTCCAGATCCGCCACATTCGCACGAACGGGCACGAGAACGGTTTCGCCGAGGACCACACGCATGACGAGATGTGCAGCCCGACGAAAACGCGCCTGCTCGGAACACTGTCCAGCCACGGGATCACTTCCGGATTGCAAAAGTGGTTGAACGGTGTATTTCGGCTTCAGGGCCGCTGCGGATACCAGTGATACAGCATGAAATAGATCAGCACACCGGTGACCGATACGTATAACCACATCGGCCACAGCCAGCGTACGACCGCTCGATGCGCACGTCGCCGATCGCGCAGACCGAAAACCACGGCCAGAACAGCCAGCGGCACCACCACAGCGGCGAGAACGGTATGGGAGATCAGAATAAAAAAATATACCGGTCGAATCCAGCCGGTTCCGGTGAACCGGGTGGTCCCCACAATACTATGATACGCGAGATAGGATGCCAGAAACAGGAGCGCAACGCCAAACGCGGTGAGCATCGTATACCGATGCGCTGTAATGTTGCGTTGACGGATATAGCGATATCCCACCAGAATCAATACTGCCGTACAGCCGTTCAGCGTGGCATTCAATGCCGGCCACCAGGAATACCACTCTGCCGACATGAGGTCACGTCTCCTCGCCGAACCGGATCCAGAAATCGGTACCGAGTTCCCATGCGGGATCCGCGTCCAGGCGCAGGGGGTCGTCCCGTTTGCCCACCCGGAAGTGGTGAACGGCCGCAGCGCCGATCATGGCCGCATTGTCCGTGCACAACGCCGGCGACGGGATGAACAGCGGCAACGACCGGGTTTCGGCGAG
>CAZIRO010000031.1:0-20584 GCA_964541595.1 uncultured Acidobacteriota bacterium | reverse complement strand
ATCGTTCCCGCCACTCCAGCCACCGTTTCCGGGCATAATCTGTCAGGAGATCTTCCTGACGGAATCCGTATTCGACGGCAAAATCGAGTGCACCCTTACCGACCAGGAAGATGTGATCCGTCCGTTCCATGATCAACCGCGCCACCGCTGACGGCGTTTTAATGTGTTGCAATGCTCCCACAGCACCCGCACGCCAGGTACGGCCGTCCATGACGGCCGCATCGAGTTCGACTTCACCGCGTGCGTTTGGCAATCCGCCATAACCGACCGTATAGTCTTTGGGATCGAGTTCGTTGATCTGCACGCCGGCAATTGCTGCATCCAATGCCGATTGGCCGTCCGCCATCATCCGATAGGCCTTCTCGACCGCACGTAACCCGTTGGCACTGGCAATCGCCACGGGCCAGCGTCCGCGACCGGACCATCGCCAGGGTCGATCGGGGAATCGTACGCCCTGTGCGATCCGTCCACGCCCACGTTCGCGTCCCCAGCCCCACGCGGGGATCCCGCCCAGAACAGCAGTCATCCAGTGGAGAAAACGTCTGCGCGTGAACACGGTGCCCCTCCCCTAACGAGATCGGTTCGGTGGAACATTCACCCATCGCCGGACGGTGCCGATTCGGGGAGCAACGATGTACGCGGCCGCTCGCGCACGGCATCGTCCGGACGGTCCTTATTGCCGAGTACATATCCCAGGACGTCCATCACCACCCGCGCGGCCAGATGGGCCGTTTGACCGGCCACGTCGTACGGCGGTGCAACTTCCACGATGTCCATCCCCACCACGCGGTTCTGACGACAGATTTCGCGCAGGATCCACCGCCCCTCCCAGTAGGTCAATCCGCCGGGTTCCGGCGTCCCCGTGCCCGGCGCGATTGACGGGTCGTAAACGTCGATATCGATCGAAATGTACACGTTTTTTCCGCACGGCAGGCGCGGGAAAATCGACGCAACGCCGCGCCACTTGATCTCTCCCGTGGTGATCACGGTATGCCCGAGCTGTTCCATTTCCCGATGGTACACCTCATCGTTGAGTAAACCGTGGATGCCGATCTGCGTGATCCCGTCAAAAAAGGGCAATTGCATGATATGCCGAAACGGGCTCCCATGCGTGAACCGGGCGCCATCGAGTTCGTCAATGACGTCCATATGAGAGTCGAAATGGACGATATGGATCGGTACGGTCCCGTCCCAGGCGCGAACGATGGGGTAGGTGATCGCGTGGTCCCCACCGAGGAACACGGGAAACACCCCGTGATCGAGCAGCCAGCGGACCGCACGCGTAATACGATCAAACGTCACCTGAAGTTCGGATGCGAGTACCGGCACGTCGCCACAGTCCAGGATGTGGTACCCCTGCAGGATGGTCTTCCGCTCGTCGACATCGTATAGCCCCTGAAACCCCGCCATCGGACCGTGGGACGCGACAATACCGGCGCGGTCATACGTGTACAGCATGGACTGTTCACGGATCGCGCGCGGTCCGAACCGTGCACCGGACCGGTGGGTCGTCGCCATATCGAGCGGGACGCCCAGGACGGCGATGTCCGCCCAGACAAGGTCCTCCCGGTCCCGAAAAATCGGTGCGCCCAGAAACGACACATGCCCCGCATACGGCATCCGCATGGTGGTTTCGGTCATGGCATACTCCATCCACCGGTGGATTCCACGGGAACGACGGCTGTGCGCACCATCCCATCATAGGTGATACAGCATGAACGTGCAAATACCGGGGACGCGGACGGCGGGGCACAAAAGAATTGGCATACCCTCATTTTCCGGGGTCTCGTCCCAAATCGAGATCCGCTCCAGTTTCCAACCGACTCAGGCGGTCCGATCGGAAGCAACGATGCGGGTGCCGCTCTTGCCCCGCAATGCACGCCGCAGCTCCGGAATCGACGTGATGATGACTTCGCGACCGCCGTGTTGCAGGAACGCAATGGCCGCCTCGATCTTGGGACCCATCGATCCCGGTGGAAAATGACCGGCACGCATGTACCGTTCGGCATCCTCGACGGTCATCCGCTCGATCCACCGCTGTCGGGGCGTGTTGTAATAGAGCGCCACCCTGGGGACACCGGTCAGTATGATGAGTTGCTCCGCACCGAGCGCGGTCGCAAGCAGACTGCTCGTATAGTCCTTATCCACGACGGCTTCCACCCCGCGGAGATACCCCTTTTCCGTACGAATCATGGGAATGCCGCCACCGCCCGCAGCGATCACGACGTATCCCCCGTCCAGCAGCTGGCGCACCGCCGCAACGTGAACGATCTCCCTGGGCCGCGGGGAAGCCACCACCCGGCGATACCCGCGACCGGCGTCTTCCACCACCATCCAGCGCCGTTCACGGATCAGTACGGACGCACGGTATGCCGTAAAAAACGGGCCGATCGGTTTCGTCGGATTCAGAAACGCCGGATCATTCTCGTCGACGATCACCTCGGTGAGCAGACAGACCACACGCGGTTCCAGACGGTGACGCACCATTTCGTTCTGCAACATCCACGCGATCATGTATCCCATACTGCCCTGGGACATCGCCACGGCCACGTCCAGGGAAAACGGCGGGACCTTGGTGACGGCTTCTTCCATCTGGATGAGGATACTGCCGACCTGCGGACCGTTGCCGTGCACGATGACCATGCGATAGCCCCGTTTCAATACGGCAATGAGCTCGTGTGCTGCACGACGTGCATTGCGGAGTTGCTCCCGCTGCGTGCCCCGTGCTTCCGGGGGATGTAACGCATTGCCGCCAAACGCAACGACGGCCAACGGTGCCGGTTTCATTGCCGTGTGCGCTCCTGTAACATTTGCAATAAGACTTCCGCAAGGTCGGGCTGTCCGATCGGTTGGAGTTCATATGTCACCCGTGCCACTGGCCGATCGATCGTGAACATGCGCCGCAGATCCACTGGCGTCGCAATGATCACGACCTCTGCCGGACACTGACGAATCGTGGCCTCCAGTTCCTGCATCTGTTCCTTGCCGTACCCCATGGCTGGCAACACCTGCGTGAGTTGCATATACGTTTTGAATACGTCCACCAGCGAGCCGACCGCGTAAGGCCGCGGATCCACGATCTCCGCCGCGCCGAATTTCCAGGCCGCGATGACACCCGCACCGTACGCCATTTCTCCGTGCGTAAGTGTGGGACCGTCTTCAATGACGAGTACCCGCCGGCCCCGAATGACCTGACCGTTTTCCACAAATATCGGGGAAGCCGCATCGACGACGACTGCCCGTGGATTGGCACGGGCGATGTGATGACGTACGCGCTGAATCTGGTCCATGGAAGCGGAATCGACCTTATTGATGACGATGATATCCGCACGGCGCAGATTGACCGACCCGGGATAGTATGTGCGTTCATGGCCTGCACGGTGTGGATCGGCCACGACGATCTCCACGGTCGGTACAAAAAACGGCCAATCGTTGTTGCCCCCGTCCCAGAGGATCACGTCCGCTTCCGATTCCACTTCCCGCAGGATCGCCGCATAGTCCACCCCCGCATAGACCACGACCCCGCGACGGATGTGCGGTTCGAACTCTTCCCGTTCCTCGAGCGTACACGCATACCGGTCGAGATCATCCAGCGTCGCGAAACGCTGCACCCGTTGCTGCGCAATGTCCCCGTAGGGCATCGGATGGCGTACGACGACCACCCGGTATCCGGCATCCTGGAGCACACGGGCGACGTATCGGGTGGTTTGACTCTTACCACAACCGGTGCGAACGGCACATACCGATACGACGGGTTTCTGGCTGGGTAGCATGGTCGTTTGGGGACCGAGCAGCCGGAAATCCGCGCCGAACGCCAGTGCGATCGCGGCACGTTCCATGACGTGTTGATGCGACACGTCGCTGTATGCGAATACGACTTCGTCCACCCCGAGGTCGCGAATCAACCGGGGCAGTTCCTCTTCCGGATAGATGGGAATGCCGTCCGGATACAGCGCACCGGCGAGTTCCGGTGGATACCGGCGCCCGGCGATATTCGGTATCTGCGCGGCCGTGAACGCAACGACCTCATATGCGGGATTATCACGGTAGACGACATTAAAATTGTGGAAATCTCTTCCGGCGGCACCCATAATGAGCACTCTACGACGGGACATCGGCAACCTCCACGGGTCTGCGCGTCGGGTTGTGTACCGTTCGGTACGGCAAGCGGCCGGACAGGCCCGGGTTCGGGACAGGCAATGGAACATCCTGGCCATTTCCCGGCCCATTGTCTGTTCCCATCCGGCTTGTTTCATCATACCGACCCGCCGCGATAGATGTCAAACCCATTCTCTGTAATGAATAAACAAAGAAATTCAAATGATAATATAGAATACATATTCTATAATAAATTGAAATATGGAATCGGCTGGACGTTTTGACGACGCAATCGGGGTGCAGTAGACTCAAGGCGTGTAACGGGATTGGGAGATGGTACGTCGCGACGATGCATTCCCCAGCATCCGCGACGTCCCGTGACCCGTAAGACGTCCTGTAACCCGTAATGTCCTGTAACTCGTAACTCGTAAATGGATACGTTCCGCAAAGAGGTGTACCATGCACTCACGGACCCGGATTGCCATCGTCGGCTGGGCGGTGGTCATATGCTGCACCGTCGGCGCGATCCGCGCCGCACAGAATGCACACGTTTCCCGGCGGATTCCCGCACTCATTGTGCTCCATAAGGCGGACGATACGGCGATGATCGTTCGCCTCGACACCGGGGAGCGTCTGGCCACGTTTCCCACCGGTCATGCCCCGCACGAGGTGGCGGTATCTCCGGACCACCGGTGGGCCGTCGTGGCCAATTACGGCGACCGCGACGCCCCCGGACACACCCTCACGGTGATCGATCTGCACCGGTTGCGGGTGGCCCGGACGATCGACCTTGCTCCGTACACACGCCCCCACGGGATCATGTTTCTCCCGAATGGCCACGTGATCGTCACCTGTGAAGGGCGACGCAGCGTGGTCGTTGTGGATCTGTCCCGCGGTCAAATCGTTCAGACCGTGCGCACGGATGCCGACGTTTCTCATATGGTGGCCGTTCCGGACCGGGGAGACCGTGCATTTGTCGCCAATATTGGCAGCGGCTCCGTTACCGTGATCGATCTCGGCAACGGAACGGTATTGCGACACATACCGGCCGGTCGGGGCACGGAGGGTATCGATGTCACCCGGAACGGACGGTGGGTATTTGTCACGAACCGTGCGGAACACACCGTGGCCCGGATCGACCCGGAAGAGGGACGCGTCGTACAGAAAGCCGCCACCTGTCGCATGCCGATTCGGGTACGACTGACGCCAGACGAACGGTATCTCGTGGTCAGTTGCGCCCGTGCGGACGCCATCGCCATCCACCGTGCGGACGATCTGGCCATTGAAACTGTCCTCCGTGTCGGCGCGGTACCGATCGGGATCGTTCTCGCCCCGGACGGCCGCACGGCGTATGTCGCGCTGACCGAAGCAGACCGGATTGCCGTGGTCGACCTGTCATCCCGTCGGGTCACACGGACCATTCCGACTGGCGACACACCGGATGGGATGGCATGGGTTGTTGTCAGTGAGCCACAGTTCATGCAAAATGGTGGAGAACTGCTGCGACATATCGAGTAACGGGTGATACCTCAATGCGGCATCCATGTGCGCGCGTGATGTTGTGGATATGGATGGTGTTCTTCATGGGGGGGGCGATCCCGTGGAGTTACGGACAGACGCCCTCCGACACGGCACCATCCGCTGCGCAACCTGAAACAACCGCCCGGGGGATGATTCCGCCGCCGGAACCCCTTCCCAGTCTGGTGCAGTTACGGCGTGCGATCGTTCAGAACAACACGCGTGCGGCGACGGAACTCCTGGCGCGACTGGAAGCGCTGGCGACCGGTCGACCGAACCCCTACTTCCCCGAACTGGCCGCGGCCCTGTGGGAGGCCGCACACCAGGCGGAAGCCCGCAACGATCGACTGATCGCCGAACAGTGTCGACAACTCGCCATACGGCTGGACGCATCGAATCCCGTGTACCGTCTATCCATGGCGCGACGCGCGTTCACGCAGGGGCCCCGTCACTGGCGGCAGGCGGCGGTGTATACCGTTCAGGCGTTCTGGCACATGCGTGACCGTCCCGGCGGCACGCACATGCTGTTGCATCTGGTGCTGGAATGGATCGGCTGGATCGGGGTCATCCTCTGTGCGGGGATGGGATTCCTGCTGATGGTGCGCTGGTTGCCCGTATACCTGCACGATATGGCCGAGCGGTGGAACGGTGTACGACGCGGATGGTTCGGCTGGAGTCTCGGACTGCTCATTCTGATCGCCGTCTATGCATCTACAGGTGCCCTCTGGGGGCTGGTCTGGACCGGTATTTTACTGAGCGGGTACGCATCCCGCGTGCGCCGCGTGGTGATTCTCGGAGTACCTATTGCGCTCATCGGGATCATTGCTCTGGCGTATCTCAGTTACGCGACCGTTTACCGGTATACCACGATGCCGCGTCCGTGGTTTTACCTGTACGCCCACTACGGGGACTCGCCGTTCATGATCCATCGCCTGTATGCATATCTGCAGGCGCACCCGGACGATCGGGATGCACTGTTGCTCTACGGGCACATTCTGATGAAACGCAATCGCCTGCAGGATGCGGAAACCCTGTACCGGACGGGGCTGCAGTATCATCCGGACGATCCGGGGATTCTGAACAATCTCGGGAACGTCTACCATCACATGCGGTTATACTTCCAGGCGATGAACATGTACACCCGGGCGGAGCAGCATGCTTCGAACAATCCGATGCTGCGTGCGACGATCCTGTACAATCAGGGACGTACCCTGCAGGCGCAACTGGAATTCCGCAGTGGTGAACAGAAGATCGGGGAAGCCATGGAGATTTATCCGGAACTCGCCGATCGGGTGGCACGGGAAGAAACGGTGCTCGACGTGGTTCCACCAGCGGAACTCGCGTTTCTACCCGGATCGCCGTCGATCACGGAACAGGCCCTGCACTGGATCCGGGCGGACCGCCGGATCTGGATGATCGTGCTGTTCTTCGGGTTCTGGGGTATCGGCATGGCGATACGACTGTGGCGGTACCGTGCACGTGAATGCAGTCGATGTCAGAGTCCGTACTGTCCGGACTGCATCGGGGTTGAACCCGCGCGGCCGTATTGCAGTCAATGTCTGCAGGTGTTCGTGCGCAGGACGAGTGTGGCACCGGAACGGAAAGATGAAAAACTGCGGCAGATCGTCCGTCGGGAACACTTCCGGGTGCTCATCATCACCCTGCTGGACCTGATCATTCCCGGCGGTGGCCGGTGGTCTTTCGAAGAACGGAGCCGCGCCGGATTGCGGATGTTCGCATGGGCCGTGGCCATCAGCATCCTGTTCGTGCCATCGATGGTTTCCCCGTGGCTGATGACCGGGAACCTGTTGCCGGTGTTTACGCTGACCGGCATTGCAGCGCTGTTTCTGATCTACATCTATAACCTGATCCGTGTGATCATACAGCGGTAAACGATGGCTGAACTTCAGGGCAGTCTCAAAGCGTTCGGTGTTACGGACATTTTGCAACTCATTCAAATGCAGAACAAAACCGGTGTACTCACCATCCGCAATGC
This sequence comes from uncultured Acidobacteriota bacterium, assembly GCA_964541595.1. Taxonomy (GTDB): domain Bacteria; phylum Acidobacteriota; class HRBIN11; order HRBIN11; family HRBIN11; genus CAZIRO01. The sequence goes on along the minus strand of CAZIRO010000031.1, from coordinate 12,972 downwards.
GACCGGCGACGAAGCGGTTCATATCTTTTTCTACAGGGGCCGCATTATCGACGCCGATGCGGAACCCCGACACCTGGAAGATCGGCTCGGATATGTTCTGGTGCGCACCGGCCAGATCACACCGCAACAACTGGAAGAAGCACTGCAGATTCAGAAGAAGACCCTGAGAAAACTGGGACTCGTGCTGAAAGATATCGGCGCGCTCGATGAAGCTGCTCTACGCCGCGCGCTGGAAATCCAGATCATGCAGACGATCTTCCGGACGTTTTACTGGCAGGACGGGACTTACGCGTTTGAAAACCGGGACGACATCCTCTACGACCCGGAGAGTCATGTGGAACTGTCACCGAGCGATATTCTCATGCAGGGCATGCAGATCTTGGACGAAATGCCGATCATTCGTAAGAAAATCCCGGATATGCAGATGATCTTCCGTCGTCGCATCCCCATCGAAATGGTCAAAGTGACAGAAACCCCGGAAGACGAACTCATCCTGCCCTTTGCAGCGACGGAGACCCGGGAAGCAGCGGGCGCGGAAGAGGAAATGGTCGAGATCGAAATCGTTTCCATGACACCGGACGAGTTTGCCGTATTTCAGAAGATCGACGGTCAGCGTACGGTGCAGGAGATCGTGGAGACGACGCCACAGCCGGAATTCAACGTATTACAGACACTGGTTCGTTTTTACGATGCCGGCTGGATTGAACCGATTCGACGAACGGGCGAGCGGCCGATCGTGGAAATCGAGGAACCCGGCATTGCGGTACTACCGCATCCCGCGCGGTGGGCGCAATACATTCAGGCCACCGTTGCCGTTCTGGCACTGCTCGTGTTTGTATTCGCCTGGGGATCACCGTTACGTCCGGCCGTACCCGCCATGCAACCGCCCGCAGCGGACATCCGTCTGCAGACGGCGGTACAGCACACCCAGACGTTCGTGCTCGGGCACTATCTTCTGAACGAAACATGGCCCGAATCCCTGCGGAACATTGCCTATGATCCGGTGATCGCGCACTTCATGAAAGACGCCCGTGAACGGTGGATGCATCTCGTGCGCAAAGGAGATCAGATCTGGATCCTGACACCCAGCGGCCAACCGGTGGTTCAGCTGGACCCGCCCCGCATGACCCGATCGCCCTTTATGGACCCCACCGAGGGGTTGCGCATCATTCTGACCCCATCTGAGGAGACTTCCCATGGCCCGTAATCCGGTGACGCCTTCCGTATCCACCCCCGCGACGACCCGGCGCAGTGCACTTCCCGGCTGGCTGCACCGCTGGCCAACCGGGGTACTCGTGCTCGGCGTCGGTATCCTCGCCGTGTGGTTGTTGTTCCATCACACCGTGCCTTACCCCGGCAATGCCGCGCCGGATATCACCGTGTACAGTCTGTACCGCGGAATCCCCTACAGACTGACCAGCTTTCGGGGGCGATGGGTACTCCTGAACTTCTGGACCACGTGGTGTCCCCCCTGTCGGGCCGAATTTCCCGCGCTGGTGCGGCTCTGGGAATCCGTACAGGCGGATGCGACTACCGGAACCCGGTGGGAATTTCTCTGGGTCAACGTTGCCGAACCGGAAAACACTGTTCGACGGTTTCTACGCGAGATCGCCGCGCAGGAAGAGAAAGATCCGGAGGACTGGCCGGTCTTTCTGGACCCGTCCGGACAGGCCGGACGTCGGTACACCGTATGGGCATACCCGGAAACGTTTCTCATTGACCCCTCCGGTCGCATCGTCGAACGGGTGATCGGGCCTCAGGCCTGGGACCGCGCCACATGGAAAGACAAACTGCGCCGTCTGTCGATGGGTACCGCACTGCGCGTGCATCCGGAATGAATTCGGTCACACGACCGGGACCATGCGACAGCGAACGCAAGTGTCCCCAAAGTCCGTGATCCATTGCGGGAACACGGCCATGACGTCCGGGAGTTCATACGCGATTCCGGTGATCGTATCGTTCAGCGGCGGAAAGGACAGCGTCCTGGCGCTGTATACCGTTATGCGATCGCATCGATACCGCGTTGTGGGATTACTCACGAGTGTAAACGCGGTCTATGACCGCGTGACCATGCAGGGGATCCGTCGCGTGCTCATTCAGCAACAGGCGCGGGCACTCGGCATTCCATTGACCATCGTAGAACTGCCCGAACGGTGCAGCAATGAAGAGTACGAAGCACGGATGCGAACCGCACTGGCGCGGTTTCAGGCGATGGGTGTGCGACACTGCGTTTTTGGAGACATCTTCCTGGAAGACGTCCGGCGGTACCGGGAAGAGCGGTTACTGCGCGGCGGATGGCAGGGTGTATTTCCGCTCTGGGGACGAAACACCCGGTACCTGGTGGAGGAATTTCTGCGTCTCGGATTTCGCGCGGTGGTGACCTGCGTGGACGGGCAGGTGCTCGATGCATCCTACGTCGGGCGCGAACTGGACCGTACATTCTTCAGTGCGCTGCCGGCGGACGTCGATCCGTGCGGCGAGAACGGCGAATTCCACACATTCGTCTATGACGGTCCCCTGTTTGCGTATTCCATTCGGTTCCGGTGCGGTCCCGTGGTCCTGCGCGAACAGCGGTTCTACTACTGTGACCTCATTCCAGAATAGGGGGACCCGGGGATCGGTGCTCACGGAACACGCGCATCCACACCGGATCTGCACAGACACGCATGGACTGGGATCGGGACAGGCCATGGGACACCGTGGGGACCCATGCGGCCATGCGCTATCCCCAGCCCATGCGATGCCCCGTCCCCTGTTCTCCGTCCCGGATACCTGCCACCTGGGACCTGAGACCTGAGACCCGACACCCGGGACCTGCGGACCGGTGGCCACCGGCACACCGGTGGATCCGGTGGTGCGCATGTCCCATGGCCTGTCCCGATCTCAGTCATGGACGATAGCCAGGAACGCCGATTTCTCGTACAATAACTGAAAGTGACGGGCGGTACGGAACCCGTACAATGGACCACGACTGTGGGAGCGTGGATGCATGCATTTGCAACCGATACAACATCCACAGATCCGTGTGGTGGACTTCGGTTCCCAGTACACGCAACTCATCGCACGCCGTGTGCGTGAACTCGGGGTGTACACGGAGATCGTGTCCTGCCATGCCGACGGTTCGCTCATTACGGCGGGACTGCGCGAGGGCCGTCTGCGGGGACTCATCCTCTCCGGGGGACCCCAGAGTGTTTACGGTGAACGTGCGCCGTCGATCTCTCCGGAGGTTTACCGGCTGGGGATTCCGGTCCTCGGGATCTGCTACGGACTGCAACTCATGGCGCATCAACTCGGCGGACGCGTGGTGCCCGGGAAGGTCCGTGAATACGGTCCGGCCGAAATCGAAATCATTCAGCCGGACATCCTCTTTCAGGGGCTGCCGCGCCGATTTCGCGTCTGGATGAGTCACGGGGACACCGTCACGGCACTGCCAGCGGGATTCATCCCGCTCGCACGGACGGAAGCCACGCCGTATGCGGCCGTGTACCGTCCGGAAGACCGCCTGTTCGGGGTACAGTTCCATCCGGAAGTCGTCCATACGGAACACGGACAGGACATCCTGCGACGGTTCGTGTTCGACGTCTGCGGTGCGGAACGCGACTGGGACCTGCGTGTCTACATGCACCGTTTGATTGAATGGATCCGCGCGTGCAGCCGTGCCGGCCGCATTCTCGTCGCGGTCAGCGGCGGTGTGGACAGCACGGTACTCGCCCATCTCATTCATCAGGGCGCGGGCGAACGTATGCGTGCCGTGTTCGTCAATAACGGCGTGCTTCGCCTGCACGAAGCGGAACACGTACAGCACGTGTTCCGCGATCGCCTGGGGATTCCCCTCGAATACGTGGACGCGAGTCCACGGTTTCTCGAACGGTTGCGGGGCGTCACCGATCCGGAAGAGAAACGGAGAATCATCGGCAACACGTTCGTCGAAGTATTTGAGGAAACCGCCCGGCGAATCGGTCCGTTTCGCTATTTCGCGCAGGGGACGCTCTATCCGGACGTCGTGGAAAGCGGCGCGTCTCTCGGACCGTCCGCGGTGATCAAGACCCACCACAATCTGGTCGACGCCGTGCATTCGATGGGTATGGAGGTCATCGAACCGTTTCGTGAACTCTTCAAGGACGAGGTCCGTCGCATCGCATCTTTTCTGGATGTCCCCGAAGAGATCATTCACCGGCAACCGTTTCCGGGTCCCGGTCTGGCCATCCGGATTATCGGTGAGGTCACACCGGAGCGGCTGGCCATCCTGCGTGCGGCGGATGCGATCGTTGAAGCAGAAATGCGGGCCGCTGGCTGGTATCACCGATTATGGCAGAGTTTTGCCGTTCTGCTGCCGATCCAGACCGTCGGCGTCATGGGCGACGAACGGAGTTATGCCCATGTGATCGCATTGCGGATTGTCGAAAGCCAGGACGGCATGACGGCGAACTGGGTGTACCTGCCGGAACCCCTGTTACGCCGCATCGCTGCCCGGATTGTCAACGAGGTTCCCGGGGTCAATCGGGTGGTCCTGGACATCACGTCGAAACCGCCGGCGACGATCGAATGGGAGTGAATGACTGATGACGACCACGTCGGCGCCGTTTGCGCAGCGCTGGGCGATCATTGTTGGGGCATCCAGTCCCGTCGGCATGGCCATTGCCGTGCACCTGGCCCAGCAATACGGGATGCACGTGGTACTTCACTATTTCCGAAACCGGTCGGCGGTGGTCACGACCCGCCGTCAGATCCGCCAGATCGCGCCGACCACGCGAACGCTGCTCATGCGCGCGGACCTCACCCGTGTGAGCGGTATTGAACGACTGGGCGGTCGCGTGCTGGAACACCCGGACGTGACGGATATCGGTTGTGTCGCCTATCTCGCCAGCTGGTTTTCGGCGATTCCCTGGGACCGTGTGCAGTATGCGGACTTCCAGCGTGCGGTACACATTCATGGATGGGCACCGCTCCGACTGATCCAGTATCTGGAACCGCTACTCCGTGCGCCCGGTCGACTGATGTTTTTTTCGGACGCAGGCACCCGGTTCGGATACCCGCGCTATGCGGCGTATACGGCGACCAAAGCGATACTCGACCACTGGACCCGACTGCTCGCACGCGCGTTATCGCCACGCGGCGTGACCGTACACGCCATTGCTCCGTACTGGATCGCGCATCCGCGTTCGACCGGACCGGCAGAGACCGATCAACTCCGGTACGGTGAACCGGCGACGCTGTCGACGATCCTGCAGGCGGTCGACCTGATCATGCGGAGCGGTGGTGCACTGACCGGTCAAACGATCGCACTCGAGAGCGGTCGGGGTCTGGGATGAAAACCGTGGGACCAGGTGCGATGCGGCCACTGCACATCCCGGAGTCGCCCCGCCGGTGTCTTCCCGATCCGTGCGGGAGCGATGCGTCCCTACCGGATCGTACACCACCGTTCGCGGGCGTACGGCGTGAGTTCCGCCAGGAAGACGTTGGTCTGTCCCGGTGTGCGTTCGGTCCGGTTCGATGCAAAGACGAGATAACGACAATCGTGTGAAAACATCGGAAACGAATCGAACCCCGGATAGTAGGTCACCCGCTCGGTGGACGTTCCGTCCAGCGTGGTCACGTACAGATCGAAATCCCGGCTGCGCGGGTTGCGCATGTTTGATGCATAAATGACCGCACGCCCGTTCGGGGTAAAATACGGCGCAAAATTCGCACCCCCGTTGTGGGTGACCTGACGCAGATCCCGGCCGTCTCTGCGAACGACATAGATCTCCAACCGGGTCGGACGGACGAGATGGTCCCGCAGCAGAGCAAAGTAGTCGTCCAGTTCCGGTCCCGTGGGATGGTGTCCGCGGAAGACGATCCACGCGCCGTCCGGTGAAAAGAACGGACCACCGTCATACCCGGGCAGATGCGTCACGCGTTGTAAACGGCGGGTGATCGGATCCAGGATATAAATTTCCAGGTCCCCCTCATGGTCGGAGGTCAGCACGATGTGGCCCCGGGCATCGATCGTACCCTCGGCCTGATACCCGTCCAGTTGCAGCAACGGCTGCAGGTCGCTCCCGTCGGGACGCGCTGTATACAGATCGTAATCGTACAATGCCCAGACGTAGCCGCGTGAATAATCCGGCCGCGGCGGACACGCGCGACCGTGACGTTCGGTGGACGCATACAGCACACGCTGATCCCCCGGGAAGAAATAGCCACACGTGGTGCGGCCATACCCGGAACTGATCCGGTGCATGCGTCCGGTGATGAGATCCAGGATGTACATCTGATCACACCGGTACGGCGGACGGGTGGACTGCAGGATCAGCCGGCGATCGTCCCAGGAGAAATAGGCTTCCGCGTTTTCGCCGCGGTCGGTCAATTCCCACAGACGCGTGAAGTACGGTTCCTCCCCGGGCCACGGCGCAAGGACACGAAACTGTTCGGCCGGTTGCACCGGCGGATTGTGCGTTCGACGGGAAGCCGTGGATGCCGTACACCCCGTACCGCTCGCGACCAGGATCCAGCCCAGTAAGACGTGCCCGCACCATCGATACACGCGCATGGGCCGCCTCCGAAATCATGGGAATCGTTCGGTTGCTCCCGGACCGGAGTCCCGGATGCCCATCCGGATGGTGTTCTGCCGTTTACTGCGTACCGTTACTTCTGGCCCACTGGATGATCTCGATCATCTGATCGTGAATGTGGGCATTACTTGCCACAATCTCCCGATCGTAAATCGTTGTGGACCGATTCCGGAAATCGGTCCAGCGACCGCCGGCTTCTTCCAGGATACATACACCGGCAGCCACATCCCACGGGTTGAGGTGGGCCTCCCAGAACCCGTCCAATCGTCCGGCGGCGACATAACAGAGATCGAGGGCGGCGGATCCGGAGCGACGAATGCCCATCGCCGTATAGAGAAACCCCCGGAAGATCTGGATCACGTCGGCCATGTGATCGATGACAGAATAGGCAAATCCGGTCGCGATCAGGGCTTCATTGACCGCGTGTACGCGAGACACCCGGATCGGTCGCCGGTTGCAATACGCGCCGAGGCCCCGGCCGGCCCAGAAACATTCCCTGCGCATCGGGTCGACGACCACACCAAGGACGATCGTGCCACGGACTTCCAGTGCAATGGAAATGGCGAAATGGGGGTAGCGGTGCATGAAATTGACCGTACCATCCAGCGGGTCCACGAGCCAGCGGCGTGCGCTGCGTGCAGGGCCGACGAGTCCCCGTTCTTCGGTCAAGATCTGTGCACGCGGGTCGGCCTCTCGAATGCGGGTGATGATCCAGTCTTCCAGCATCCGGTCCGCCGGAGTGACCGGATGACGGTCGGATTTCCACTGGAACGACTCTTCCACACTGGACCGAACACGTTCCGTATAGATATGGCACAACTGTCGGGCAGCCTGAATGGCCAATCGACGGGTCCACCGTAACCGGCGCTCGATCCATTCCCGTTGCATTCGCATCGACTCCGAACCGCGCGATGCCAACCGGATGCATTATGACGATCCGGCACTCACTTGACAATCGTTTGCAGGCACGATACAATGCGACGATACAATGCACGGAAAATTTCACTTTTATCACGTTTCCACGGAGAGGGTTTATGGGGCATTCTCGCTTTCAGCGATTCGCCCTTCTCGGGCTCTGGGTGGCGGTGCTGGCATTGATAAGCACCGGGTTTGGGCCCCGCATTTACGCGCAGACGGAAGAAGAGATGGCCGCACCCGAAACAGAACCGCCCGCACGTGCCTATCAGATCGCGACGGAACCGGTCCCCGTGGAAGACCACTGGACCCGCAATGTGAATTATCCGCGTGAAATTCCGCCCAACACGCCGTACTACATTGTCGTTCGTGGTGATACCCTGTGGGACATCGCGGAACGTTTACTCGGGAATCCTTTTCTGTGGCCACAAATATGGGAACTGAACCAGTACATTCAGGATCCCCACTGGATCTATCCGGGAGATCCCCTGATCCTGCCGGAAACGCTGCTCGCTGAAGCCGCAGAAGAAGTCGCACCTGAGGAGGCTGCACCCGAACGGCCGCGAGAAGAAGTGGTGATCCCGCCTCCCAGGAAAGTCCTCTACCCCATTGCCGAACGGTGGTATTTCGAATGCACCGGCGAGATCATTGACGATCGGGACGTCTTTCAGTACCGCGTGGTCGGTGCCGAGACCGGATACAGCGAGATCTCCATTGGTACCGAACGGGTGGTCATTCTCAACGCCGGCGAGGCCGAGGGTATCCAGCCCGGTGATCGATTTGCCGTGTATACGGATACCGGCAAGATCCCCGGTCTGGGCCACCACTTCCGTCAGGAAGGTGTCGTCGAGGTCATTGCCGTGCAGCCCCATACAAGTCTGGCGATGGTGATCTACGCGTGCGACGACATCCAGCCGGGCGACTATCTGAAAGCGTATACCCCGATCGGAACCGTACCGGTGGTCGACACATTCCCGACCATTTCTCCCTATGAGGACATCCCCCGGGACGTGGTCGGGCGCGTTCGCAAAATCCTGGACAACCGCGTCAGCGCGGCCGATGGAGACGTGATCATCATCGACCTCGGCCGTGATCACGGTCTGGACGTCGGGTCGTGGCTCGTTCTCTATCAGGAACGTGAAAAAGGCGGGTACGCGCCCATGATGGGCGGATACGTGATCGGTCGATACGAAAACTCGGTACGCGCGGAACCCCCGCTGCATCCGCACATCACCGGGATGGCCGTGGTCGTGCGCGTGGGTCCGGACTGGGCCATCGCACGCATTTACCGGTCCTGGGACACGACCACGATCGGGGATTATGTGACCGTGTACACGCCATAAACGGACCGTACGGCCCGTCCATCAGCGCAGCCGTTGCCGAATCGCGGTCTGAATCTCCTCGTACTGCGGAAATCGGCCGGCTTCTTTTTTATTGAATACCTGCGTGCCGTCCAGATAGACTTCAAACCGTCCACCGGCAGCGGGGACCAGTACGAGTTCCGAGATCTGCTGTTTGAATTCGGTCAGGATCTGTTCCGTCAACCTGACGGCCTGTGGTTCGTAATTTCACACCGCACAGTAAACGATCTTCACCTGCATGGGCCACCCTCCGGGCATAAAGATGAAAACCGGTATCCGGGAGCGGTCATTTCCGGTCACACCATGATAAAAAACCGGGTTCGACGGACGCGTAAACGCCGTCCACCGAACCCGGTGGTTCGCATATTGCATGCACGGGTTTAGAATTCCATGTCTTCCATACCGGGTGTATGTTTCTTCTTTTTCTTCTCCGGCAGTTCAATGAGCACGGCTTCGGTGGTCAGCAGCAGTCCCCCGACAGAAGCCGCGTTTTGCAATGCCAGCCGGGTGACTTTCATCGGATCGACCACACCGGACCTGAACAGATTCTGGTATTCCAGTGTACGTGCATTGAATCCGTAATCGGCTTCGTCCTTTTCCAGCACGCGTTCCACCACCGTGGTCGGGTCCAGGCCGGTATTCTCCGCAATCTGCCGGATCGGCTCCTCCAGGGCACGGCGCACGATATCCACCCCGATCCGCTCGTCCTCGGTATCGACCTGCAGTTGATCGAGGACTTTCCGTGCCCGCAGGAGCGCCACACCGCCACCGGGCAGGATGCCCTCTTCGATCGCCGCCTTCGTCGCGTACACGGCGTCTTCTATGCGCGCTTTCAGTTCTTTCATTGCCGCTTCCGTTGGCGCACCGGCTTTGATCACGGCCACTCCACCGGAGAGTTTGGCGATCCGTTCCTGGAGTTTTTCCTTATCGTAATCAGACGTGGCTTCGTCAAGTTCTTTCTTCAACTGTTCGATCCGCCCTTCAATGGCCTTCTTATCTCCTTTACCGCCGACGATCGTGGTGGTCTCCTTCTTGACGACCACCCGGTCGGCACGGCCGAGATCCCGCAGCGTCACCCGATCGAGTTTCAGACCGGTCTCTTCCGTGATGAACTGTCCACCGGTGAGAATCGCAATGTCCTGGCACATTGCTTTGCGCCGCTCCCCGTAGCCCGGCGCTTTGACCGCACACACTTTCAGCACGCCCCGCAGTTTGTTCACCACCAGTGTCGCAAGTGCCTCGCCTTCCACGTCCTCGGCAATGACGAGGAGCGGTTTGCCCTCCTGCGCGATCTGCTGCAACAACGGCAGGATATCGTTGACACTGGAGATCTTCTTTTCATAGACAAGCACATACGGTTCCTCCAGCACGCACTCCATCCGTTCCGGATCGGTAATGAAATACGGCGACAGATACCCGCGGTCGAACTGCATGCCCTCCACGACCTCGAGTTTGGTCACTGCGCCCTTGCCCTCTTCTACGGTGATGACGCCGTCACGACCGACTTTTTCGATCGCTTCCGCGATCATCTTTCCGACAGTTTCATCGTTATTGGCCGCGATCGTGGCAATATACTCGACGTCGCGATTGTCCTTCACCGGACGGGCCATCTTCTTCAACTCTTCCACGACCGCGTCAATGGCCCGATCGATGCCCCGTTTGACCAGCATCGGATTCGCGCCGGCTGCGATGGCCCGCAGTCCGTGCTGAAAGATGGCATACGCGAGAACGGTGGCCGTTGTGGTGCCATCACCCGCGACGTCGTGGGTCTTGCTGGCGACCTGTTTGATCAATTGCGCACCGATATTCTCATACTTGTCTTTCAGTTCGATCTCTTTGGCGACTGTAACGCCGTCCTTGGTCACCAATGGACTACCGAACGTCCGCTGCAGCACGACATTTCGCCCGGTGGGTCCCAGGGTAATCCGGACCGCGTCCGTCAATTTCCGCACTCCGCGCATCAAAGCCTGACGAGCGTCATCGTGATAACGCAGATCTTTTGCCGCCATCGCACCCTCCTCCACGGTCCTGCAAATTATTTTTCTTCAATAATCGCGTAGATATCGTCCTCTCGAAGGATCAACAGTTCCTTATCGTCCAGTTTAAATTCGGTGCCCGCGTACTTGCTGAAGATCACGACATTGCCCGGCTGCACCACCATCGGACGACGCTGGCCGTCCTCAAGCAGTCGCCCGGGACCGACCGCGATCACACGTCCTGTCTGGGGTTTTTCTTTGGCCGTGTCCGGGATGATGATACCACCGACGGTTTCCTCTTCTTTTTCAATGCGTTCCACGATCACCCGATCATGCAACGGTTTGATCTGCATGCGCCGCCTCCTGTATGTGAGATTTGGGTGTCAGGTGTCGGGTCTCAGGTCCCAGGTGTCGAGTCTCAGGTGTCAGGGATCAGGTGTCGGGTCTCGGGTGCGCAGCCAGGGATATGCAAAACCCCGCCATCTTCTCTGCCTGATCCCCGACACCTGACACCTGGGACCTGATCCCCGACACCTGACACCCGACACCTGAGACGTTTTACTGTGCCTCCTCTTTGCGGCTCTTCGCCTCATTCGTCACCTGGCCGACCCGAACCAGCGCGGGGCGGAGCAATTGATCCCCCAGACGGTATCCGGGTTTGACGACTTCCAGTACACGATGGTCGAGTGAAGCGTCCTCCACAGAAACGACCTCCAGCACTTCCGCAACTCCCGGATCGTATATCTCGCCCACCGGTTCGATCTTTTCCGCACCTTCCGTTTCCAGCAGACGCGCAATCTGCGTATAGACCATCTGCAAACCATCAAGTAATGCGCGAAATCGCGGATCGTCGACATCGCGCGCGCTGTCGATCGCCAGTCGGAGATTGTCCATAATGTCCAGAATCTTCAGAAAGAGCCGACGCTTGAACTCAAAGACCGCATGGTCCCGCTGTTTTTCCATACGACGGCGGAAACTCTCCTGTTCCTCGCGAAGATGCCGGTACGCATTGGCCACCGTTTGCAACTGGGCCACGGTCTTCTGCAGCTGGGACTCAAGTTCCTGAACGTACGCTGGCCGCAACTGGCGCTCGTCAAAAGCCGTCGCGTCGGCCGGAATTTCATCCGGTGAATGGTGTTTACGGGCCCAGAACCGGCGGTCGATGACCTTCACGCGCACACTCGGCCGGCCTTTCAGTGCCTCGCCGCCGATGGTCGGTTCCGAAGCAGCGGTCTCCGGACCATTCGTCGGTGGTTTTTTCTGCTGGGTCATCGATCGCCTCCCCTCCTCATCCTGCGGCACCATTGACCTGGGTCCACACGCACGCGGGGATTGACTTTGAGTCCATGATTATAATATACCTTTAGCACGTTTTTGTCAAGATAGATCCTCTGCGATCGGGACGTGTCCCATTTCCCGTTCCAGGCTCGGTCATCAGATCCGGAGCGACAGGTGGGAGATGCCACGGTGCAGCGGTCGTTGTATAATAACGTTGCGGAGGGAACGATGAAGGAAGCTGCCCGGATATGCAAGATATGCGGTGCTTCCGAACAGGAGCGAACCCTGCGGAAATGTCCGATATGTTTTGCCTATGTGTGTATGATCTGTGCATTTCGATCGTACGGTCGAACGTTTTGCAGCCGTGAATGTGCGAACATCTTTTTCTTTGGGGACGAAGCCTGAATCCCCCCTCAAATCCGGACATCCACGACACTGCGGGTGGCGGTTCAATGGTGCAATCGGACTGGATGTGGTTGACGGATACACTCGGTGTCGGATGTGGTCCGGACGGCACACCGGACCGGTCCTGCGAATGGATCGTATTTGACATTCTGCGTGCCGGGGCCACGATCACGACGTTATTTACCGTTCCGATCGCTACACCCCTGTGGATTACGGATCGAACGGACGTATGTGTCCGGACGCGCGCCCGTCTCTGGCCGGATGTGTGCTGCGGGGGCGAGCGCAACGCCCACCGTCTGCCGGGATTCGATTTCGGCAACAGTCCGCGTGAGGTACTGAATCTGCGTGACCGGTTACGCAATCGGCGGGTGATCTTCACCACATCGCACGGTACGCGGTTGCTCATTGCCGGGCCTCGGGGACACACCTGGGTCGGCAGTTTGACAAACCTGTCCGCCGTCATGCATCGGATCGAAACATGGC
>CAZIRO010000030.1:0-20680 GCA_964541595.1 uncultured Acidobacteriota bacterium | reverse complement strand
GGGATGCACCGGATGCGCGAATGGTCCGGTCGACACCGGGTGTCGGGTCCCAGGTGGCAGGTCTCAGGTCCCGGGTCTCGGGGGCAGCGCATCCTGGGTGACGGGTTATCGCGGGGTCCATTGGGACACACCGTGTCCCAATACCCGTGCCGATTTCAGCAGGGAGTGGTACGTTTCCTGAATGGTCCATTTCCCAAATGATGATCCCTTCGGGCACAGCCATGTCCATGGGATCGTTCGTTGCAGGCGGTAGGGACGACCGATCGGGGTCACCCCTCCCACGGTATTCCTGCAGTCCCGGACCCACCGTTTCCAGTGGTGCCACGGCCTGCAGACAGCACCTGCGGACTCGGGCATCCCGCGCATCCACGACAAGACGCCCAAGCACGCCCGCGCCGGGTCCAAAATACTCTCCATCTGGGAAATGGACCGCTACAATGCGAAGCGAAAGCGGTGCAGTGGCGTGTAGATCGCACCCTGCGGGTGGAGTTGACTCTCAAACAGCACAAATGCACGTACCACGGTCGTTCCCCACGGCCGATCGAACTGGTGCAGCATCCGTTCCCGAAACTGCCGGATGACTCCCCGTTCAGTCCACCTGATCCGTGCGAGTGTGACATGCGGATGATAGGTCCTGCGTTCCGGGGAGAACCCCATGGCGCTCAGTGCCGTTTCCACACGTGCCTGCAGGGCAACAAGCGGACGGGCGTCCGTGACACCCACCCAGAGCACACGCGGTCGATCCCATCCGGGGAATACACCGATACCGCGGACCTCCATCGTAAACGGTTGCGTCTGTCGGGCCACCGGAGTCAACGCGGCAACGATCGCGTCGATCCGTTCCACCGGCGTGGGACCGAGGAATTTCAGTGTAATGTGCAGACCCTCCGGACGCGCCCAGGTGGCGCGGACAAAATACGGCTGCAACCGTTGCTGAATGCGGTGCAACGTGTCCTTCACCGAATCCGTGAGCTCAACGGCGACAAACAGTCGTTTTGTGGCCACGGCGACATGCTCCGAACCCGATGGTTATATCACCGTACGAAACGCACCGGGAACCGAAGCCACGGGGCACATCGGAATCTCCACATTCGGGTCTGACGCACGCTCGGCCTGCACCCGTTCGATTGCAACGTATCCGAACACCTCGGCGAACGCGGATGCATACCGGTCGGCAATCGCGTGGAGTTCCAGATCCCGTCCCAGGACGGTTGCCAGACTGGTCACCGGATCATGGAGGCCGCAGGGAACGATCCAGGTGAACGGGATCTGGGCCTGCCGCTGCACATTCAGCGCAAACCCGTGCGTCGTTGTCCAGTGCATTACGCGAATACCGATACTGGCGATCTTCGCGTTCCCGACCCAGATCCCGGTTTTCGACGGGATCCGGTGCGCGGATACTCCCAGCGTTTGACAACACCGGATCAGACTCTCTTCCAGACGACGCAGGTATTGATGCACGTCCCGGCCGTGGCGGCGCAGGTCCAGAATCGGATACCCGACGAGTTGACCGGGACCGTGATAGGTGATCTTGCCGCCGCGGCCGATCTGCCAGATTTCGATACCCTGGCGGATCAACCGTTCCGGCGCAAGCCGAAACAGTCCCCATCCACCCCCCGTTCCGATGGTGATCACCGGGGTGTGCTCAACCAGCAGCAGTACGTCCCGTTGTGCGACCTGCTGCCGCGCCCATACCTGCCAGGCCAGCCCGGAACGGTATGTGCGGCGTCCCAACCAGTACACACGCAATGGGTGCATGAATCGGTGCTCCCTTCACCGGTCAGGTGTGTGCGTCAATGCGGCGCGACCCCGGTCATGCGTGTCTCTTCCGTCAGACGCAGAAAGATCTCCTCCAGATCGGGACGTTCGACTTCAACCTGGCGCAACAGTTCGTCCACCGTGCCGACCGCGATCAGCCGCCCACGGTGAATAATGCCCACCCGATCGCAGATCTCCTGGGCAATGTGTAGCAGATGGGTGGAAAGAAAGACCGTACCGCCGCGCCGGGCCTTTTCACGGATCCACTGTTTGACATGGCGAACGCCCTTCGGATCCAGACCGATGATCGGTTCATCAATGATCCAGATCGGCGGATCGCGCAGCAGTGCCGAGGCAAACAGCAACCGTTGCCGCATGCCATGCGAGTACTGTTCGATGAGTTCGTCGCCCCAGCCGTTCAATCCGACCCGTTCGATGACACCGTCGATCGCCCGAGCGTCCGGCGGCCGATTGAAATGCACACTGAAGACAAACGCCAGAAACTCCCGACCGGTCATCTTGGGATAGAGGTAGCTCTGATCCGGGATGTATGCGAACGTACGTCGTGCTTCGATGTAATCCGCGGACAGGTCCCATCCGCACAGACGCACGCATCCGGTCGTCGGACGCAGTAACCCCGTCATCAGACGAATCGTGGTCGTCTTCCCGGCGCCGTTCGTACCGAGGTAACCGAAGACCGTACCGTACGGGATCCGCAGGGTGATCGGCCATACGGCCTGGAACGTGCCGAACCGTTTGGACAACCCGTCGAGCTGGATGGCCGTATACGGATCACGAACCCGAACCATTGGTGACCGCCAATCGCGAAGTCACATCCGTACGATTGAGTTTGCGAATCAACGGATGATAGATCCCCTCCGGGAACCGGCTCTGAATCCATTCCAGGAGCATTTCTTCCACCTCGGTGCCCATCCGCATCTGCAATGCCTGTTCGAGTAACTGTTCACCGTCGGCCCGGTGGACCTCTTGGATGAAAAACCGAATGGCCGGGATCCACTGCGGGGTCATGCTCAATTGCGGACATCCCATACCGACGAGTAACGGGATGGACAGAATGTCGGACGCCATTTCACCGCAGATGTTGACCTCCAGACCCACGTCCTGCGCGTCCTGTACCACGGTATAAATCAACCGCAATACGGCCGGATGATACGGTTTGTACAGATAGCGCAACCCCTCGTGATCGCGTGCGACGGCAAGCATGAACTGAATGAGGTCATTGGTCCCGATGCTGACAAACTGCACAAACTCGTGCAGATGACGGACCATATAGGCCATTGCGGGAATTTCGATCATCACGCCGATGGGAGGATTGGCTTCGAATTCGACGCCGCTCTTACGCAGCCGATGCCGCACGTCCTCGACCATATCGAGGAACTCGAGCACCTCCTCAATAGTGGATACGAAGGGGACCAGAATACGCAGATCACCGTGCACGGCTGCACGCAACATCGCAGCGATCTGGGGTTCCCAGATCTCCCGCCGTTTCAGGCCGAGTCGAATCGCGCGTAACCCGATGAGCGGATTGCTGTCCCGGGGCAGCCGTTCCTGCATCCACTGCGGGAGTTTTTCCGCACCGAGATCCGCCGTGCGAATGACCACTGGTCGGGGGTGCAAATGGGTCACCAGATCCCGATACACGCGATAGTGTTCCTCTTCGCTGGGGAGCCGATCGGGATACATGAAGTACAGGTACTCGGACCGGAACAGACCGATACCCTCTGCGCCGTATTCGATCGCCTGTTCCCATTCGTCCGCAAACTCGATATTGGCGAGTAAGTGTACCCGGAACCCGTCTGGCGTCTGGGCGACCTCCGTGGCTTCCTGTTGCAATAGACGGATATGCTCGATGAAGTATTTACGTTTGCTGCGGTATTCCTGAACCTGCAACGGCGTCGGGTCGACGATGACGTTGCCCTCGTACCCGTCGATGAGCACCTTATGGCCGGAAGGCACCGTTTCGAATACCCGCTGAATCCCGCTCACCGCCGGGATGCGCAGAGAACGGGCAAGGATCGCCACGTGTGAAGCTGCACTCGCCTGTTCAAGGACCAGACCCCGCACCCGGATGGCACCCACCAGTTCCACAAAATCCGAAGGCGTGAGTTCCTCGGCCACGAGTACGAGAGATTCCGTTTCCGGCAGGGTCAACGGCGGTCGGGTCCCCATCAGCGCACGCTGCACCCGCCGTAACGCATCCTGCACGTCCTGCCACCGTTCCCGTAAGTACGCGTCCTCGATGGCTTGAAAACGGTGATAGTAGTCCCGAATCACCAGTTCGAGTGCCCATTCCGCGTTGACGCGTTGATCGCGAATGCGCGTTTCCACCCCTTCCAGGATGGCGCGGTCACGGAGCATGTGAATCTGTGCATCCAGAATGTGGGCCTTGTACACGCCGAGAATGCGCGCCACTTTTTCCCGCATTTCCTTCAATTCGCGTTTGGCCTGCTGCACCGCCTGTCGAAACCGCTGGATCTCCGCCTGGACCTGATCCGGTTCCACCCCGATCGGTACAGCGACCACATGCGCGGCCCAGTAAAACGTCCGACCATACCCGATTCCCGGAGATAACGCCGTACCGCGCACCAGTCGCGTCATTCGTTCGATTCCTCCGTGGCCTCTTCGTAAAACCCCCGTTCAAATAACTGCTGAATGGCGCGCACCGCTTCTTCCTCGTCTGGACCGGACGCACGCACCTTCAATACGGTCCCTTTCGGCGCTGCAAGCAACAATACGCCGAGAATACTCTTTGCATCACTCTGAATATTATCGCGAATCAGCCAGATTTGCGACGTGAACTGATTGGCCGTCTGTACCAATCGGGCAGCCGCGCGTGCGTGTAGCCCGCGCAGGTTGACGACCTTCACTTCCGCCTCTTTCATGGACGTTTTCCAACCTGCATGGAGTGGATTTCGGGAACGAGATCGAGCGAGCAGACGATCGATTCGATCGCCCGTTTTTTCATATGACGTGCCAGCGTCTGATAGTCCATGCGATCCCGATAGTTGAAATACACCACGAGCATCGGCAGGTTCAGGCCGGTCAACACCACGATCGGTCCTTCGTCAATAAAACTCAGACTGATATTGGACGGTGTACCGCCGAACATGTCCGTCACAATGATCACACCTTCAGCGTCCCGCACTTTGCGAATGGCCGCCCGGATCGTCTCCTGAATCTCCGGTACGGGCGCGCGCCAGTCGACCGACACGACGGGGACGTCCGGCAACGGTTTCTGGACGATCGCCTGCGCGGTTTCCAGCATCACTCGGCCGAGTTCACCGTGTGTCACGATCACCAATCCGACCATCCGTACTTTCCTCACGGGGCAGATTTCAAGTGTGATGTCATCACGATGCATTGACCATAGTATAGCGCGACGTGCCGCGCGTTGCACGTGTGCACCTGCTGTCTCAATATCGGGATCGAAAGCCGTGTCGGGATCTAAAGAATGGGACACAAATGGGACAATTCGATTCGAAAACACGGCCCGCGCTGCACGCACCCATGTCGACAGATCGAGGGGCGACGCACGTCTCCCATGCCTGGAACAAAATTTGCATCCCCACGTGCAAAATGCGCGAAGAGGGTGTATAATGTCTCAGAAATACCCCATCGGCAAAAGGAAGTGGAAACAGATGATCGTCGCATCGGGGTTGTTGAAAGAACTCCTTCGACGTGCAGAAAAGATTGCACAAACGGACGAACCGGTACTCTTGCTCGGCGAAACGGGTACGGGGAAGGATCTCCTGGCGCGGTGGATACACGACCACTCGCCCCGTGCGGACCGGCCGTTTCTGCCCCTGAACTGCTCTTCTCTACCGGAGAGCCTGATCGAGAGCGAACTGTTCGGATACCGCAAGGGTGCATTTACCGGTGCTTCCACGGATAAAGCCGGCCTGTTTGAAGCCGTTCAGGGCGGTACCGTGTTTCTCGATGAGATCGGTGATCTGCCACTGAGTATCCAGGTGAAACTGCTCCGTGTTCTGGAAACCCACGAGATTCTGCCGCTCGGTGCCCGTTCTCCCGTGAAGGTCGACTTTCGCCTGATCGCAGCGACGAACAAAGACCTGATGACCGAACGCAAACAGGGTACATTCCGGGACGATCTCTTCTACCGCATCGGGGTGTTTGTACTGCGGATTCCACCGTTACGGGAGCGGTTGGAAGAACTTCCGGTTCTGGCCGAACACTTCGCCCACGAGGTGAATCCGCAGCTACGGATCATGCCAGAGGTGATTGAACGTTTGATGTGCCATCACTGGCCGGGCAATATTCGTGAGCTGCGCAATGTGATCCGGCATGCCGCGCTGCTGGCCGAAGAGGGCGTGATCGAAATGGACCATCTTCCCGAATGGTTGCGGGAATCGTGTGAACATCCGGAAATCCTGCGTAACGGGACACTGAAAGAAAAAGTCCGCTGTTTCGAACGCGTGATCCTCGAGAAGTATCTTGAAGAGTGCAACGGTAATGTCCAGATGGCCCTGCAAAAGCTGGGGATCGCCCGCAGTTCGTTTTACCGGAAGTTAAAACAGGGTGAAGGGGTTTCCCACACGCTTTCAGAGAAATAGATCCACCGACGGAAACAGCATCGCCGCCGGTGCGGAACCATATGCACAGGCGGAACATACACGGGGCCGCCGTGACCCCTCTTCATGGCGGATGCACACGCCACCGTTTCCACCAGGTCGTGCCGCTGTCTGGATCGACGATGACCACGCCCCAGATGTACTCTCCGGCCCAGGGAATTTGCGCGGTCAGACGGTACTGTTCGGTGCGTCCGATCCGCTGCCGGCGTGCGTCGGCTTTCAGGACGCGCACGGGAGCACCGTGCGCATCTGCGGCAATGACAATGCTGAAGATGTCCACCTTATCGCCCCGGATCTCTTCCGGTACGTGGATATCAACCCACAGCGTGCGTTTGTGCAGTGTGACCTGTCCGCCGGGTCGTCCTTCCAGCGTGTACCAGCGCGCATGTGCCGGTCGCAGTAACAGATTGTCCACGCCGCGCAGGATGAGCTGGACGGCATACGTCAGGCGTTCGTCTTCCGAAAACTTCTTATATGGACGGGGTTCCCGAAATCCACGAACGGTCCAGATTTTCACGCCGGGCCGACGGATACGTATTTCGACCTTATGGAATTTCCCCTTGAACTTCTTCTGCTGCAGATAGATACCGGCCTCGTAGTAAGCCGCCGTCCACACTTCGATGCGTCGCTGAATGGTATCCGTATTTGTTCCCTCCAGGAACAGCCCGTAAGCCGAGCGTGCCATATGGCGCAGCGCATTTTCACCACCGGTGGGTGCATCCGCACTCATGAGGTACCCTTCCGGATGCACGACCATGAACATGACGCCGGCTTCGGCGAGTTTCCGCATGGCTTTCCGAAACTCTTCGTGCAGGAACGCGGTTCCGTACCGGGTGTCCTGCGTGAAAAACCTCGGCATGTACTGCCCCGCCTGCGGGTTCACCAGTTGTTCGCTCGGTTCGGAGTACAGGGCACCGAAATAGACGTTGTTGCGGATACCCTCCGAGAAGTAAATGAGCAGTTTGGGACCCGGAATCGGCCGCAATGTCGACCCCAGATAATCGAACACCCTGGCGAGTCGCTGGGCCACCTCCTGGTACGTCCACCGGTTAAACGCCTGTGCATTCCGCACCTGGTCCTCGAGTTCCGCCAGGACCTCACCGGGTTCTTCTTCACGTTGGGGAACGCCGGGGATCTCAACGCCCGGGGACGGGGCCACATTCGCCGCACGTGTCCGATACAGCGTGCGCAGTACCTGCTGCCGTACACGTTCTCGACCTGAGATCGGTCCCCAGTGCTGACGCAATCCCCGTGTACCGCTGAAGGTCAGAAAATACACGTAATCCGAATCCAGTAACTGATCGACCACTTTCAGGGCGATCTTTTTGGTCTCCTTAAATCCGCGAGGCGTCATAAACGCGAGATCAAAGAAGAGCATCACCTGCCGGGGTGTCGCACTGGACCGTCGTACGGACGCGGTCTCAGGTGCGGCGGATGGCGCAGCAGGAGGTGTAGCAGACGGTGCTGCCTGTGCACCCTCTTCGCGCAGGGGAAACACGTACCGATCCAGATGACCCAGTGGATAGGGTTTGCCGTCGACCCGGACTTCAACCTCGTCCGGTTGCAGGTCGTATACCGGACGGCCGTCTTCACTCACCGCATAAAAGGGAATAATCTGCAGGTGCACCTCAATCGTCTTTTCACCGCGCGGTGGTTCCGTTTGCTGGGGATATCCCGGAAGTGTCCAACCGATGCAGATCGCCGCCATCCAGATCCACACAAGGCATGCGCCCCGTGGAGGACCGGCCGGCCTCTGCATGCCGCGCCGTTTGCGGCGCTGAACGTCCGGGCAAAAATGCACCCAACTCCTCCTGTTGGTTCATGATGTGGGGGAAAGTTCTTCCCGCCAACGTTCAAAGAGTTGTTTGCCACTCTGAATGATAAACCCAACGGCAAGCCCCAGCAATAACACCGCCGTAAACGCGACGACCATATCATGCGCTGCTGCTTTCCGGACCGCCGTCAGGGTCAGGGCTGCGACGGTCGTCACCGCCATGAATACGGCAGGGATGAACACGAACCAGTACGTCCGTGCTTTGTGGATCAGCCATACCGTCGCCACGATCAGGGTCAGCGCCGCGAGCAACTGATTGGATGCACCGAACAGCGGCCAGATCACGTGATACCCCCGCGTGAATGCCAGACCGGCGGTCAATCCGACAGGGATGAGTGCGTTGATCCATCGCATCCGTAACGGCGCCGGAACGCGATCGCCGAACAGTACGGACCAGAACTCTTCAACGAGATACCGTGAGAGACGCAGTACCGTATCGATCGTGGTCACCAGAAATCCCTCGAGCAGAATGATACCGAACAGCGTCCCGTAAATGACCGGAATGTGGAGTCCTTTAAAGAGCGTATACCCCACGGCAAGTGCAAACGCCAGCGGTGCATTGCCCTTCCCCGCCGCAGGCCAGACGATCTGCATGTACTGCGCATACCCGAGTCCACCGACAATGGCAAAGATCACACATAGCGCGAGTACGGATTCCATGAGCATGCCGCCGTACCCGCAGATGGGAATGCACCGTTCATCCGGCACCTGCTTGCTCGTCGTCCCGGAAGCGATCAGTGCATGCGCGCCCGAAACGGCACCACACGCTACCGTAATGAACAGGAATGGCCATACTTCACCGAGTTTCAGAAAGTTCTCCGTAGAAAAATTCGTCAGGGGAGCGTCAATGGTAAACCCCCGTAACCCGAGACCGACCACACCAAGAATCATGCTCCCGAGACCGAGATAGAGTAACTGCACGTTGACATAATCGCGCGGTTGCACGATCAGCCAGATCGGCACATAGGCGGCAACGAGTGTGTACAACAGAATGATGAGCGTCCACGTGCGGGGTGCGAGTTGCAACGGAACCAGCAGTCCGATGCCGACCGAAAACAGTGCGCCGATCATGGCAAGCACCGCCGCCGGTACGGTCGGAATGCGCCGGCGGTAGACCAACCAGCCGAGCAACGGCGCCAGCGCCGTCATGACGATCGCTGATGTGGACGCGATACCGCCGATGAGCACGTGCGGTGCGCCGTTGAACGACCGTACGCGGAGAAACGTGTGTGCGGGATCCACATGGAGCGCACGCGCCGGATAATGCGACGTCAGGGCAACGGCCGCGAGATCGACAAATGCGGCGGATACGAGCACGCACAACATGAGCGCAAATGCCAGAAAGAAAAAGTATCCGATATTGCCCATGGTACGACGGGCGATCTCCGCGATCGAACGGCCCTGTTCCCGTACACTGATAAACAACGCGATCATATCGTGTACCGCGCCAATAAAAATGACGCCGAGTACCACCCAGAGCCACACGGGTAAAAATCCGTACAGTTCCGCAAGTGTGGGACCCACGATGGGGCCGGCGGCGGCAATCGCCGCAAAATGATGGCCGAACAGGAGCATCGGACGGGCCGGTGCATAGTCCACACCGTCATACAGTGTATGCGCAGGTGTGGGACACTGGGGGTCGACGCCGATCTTCTGACTGACCCATCGTCCGTACACACGATAGCCGATCCAGAGGAGAACGAGGGAAACCACCATTGCAAGCCCGACGTTCATGATACGCACCTCATCAGCGGAACGTGGGAGGGTTCTATATAATATACCGGATGCACATGGAAGTTGAAACCATCTGTCCGAAGAGGCCAACCGCATGACACGACCACGGATGCCGTTGCCACAACTCGCGGCTGCCGTTTCGATGACCGTTGCGTTCAGTCTCGCGATCCTGAAACTCTGGGGCGGTTGGCTGACGCACACGATGACACTGTGGTCACTGATGGTGGACTCGGCGCTGGATTTGCTGGCGTCTGGAATGAATTATTATTTTATCCGAAAATCGTACCACCCGCCGAATGCAACGTTCCCATACGGGTATGGGAAGGCACAGTCCGTTGCGGCCCTGAGTCAGGCGTATATTATTGCGTTTTCATCGCTGGTCCTCGGGTATCAGAGTGTGCTGCAGGTGATCGCACCACGACCACTGAACCGGTTGGACTGGGGAATGGCCATCCTTGCCATATCCTGGACGGCCACGTGCGGGTTGATGATCTTTCTCCGATGGGTGGCCCACAAAACGGGGTCCCTGGCAGTGCGTGCGGATTCGTTCCACTATGAAACCGATCTGTTGACGAATCTGGGCGGGATCATCAGTCTGGGTCTCGTCCGCTATCTGGGGTGGCGCATTTCGGACGGGATCTTCGGTCTGGTGATCGTCGGATACATGCTGTTCGGTGCACTGCGCATTGCCCGTCAGAGTATCGAAGACCTGCTCGACCGCACCCTGTCTCCGGAAGAAAATCAGCGTATCATGGAGATCATTCATAACTTTCATCCGGCGATTCGCAATCCACACGATTTTCGCAGTCGGAGATCCGGGCACCGTATTTTTATCGAGTTTCATATCGAAGTCGACCGGTCGTACACCTTTGAGGAAGCCCATGAACTTGCGGAGGATCTGATCGACCGGATTCGTGAGGAGTTCCCCAACGCGGAATTGACCGTCCATGTCGATCCGGAGGGTGCTACGCGATGAGTACCGACCCGCAACGCGTGCCACGGACGGCCAGCGGGTGCCGTCACATCGGGTATCGGGGCATACTCGGATGGTGCATGGTCGCCGTTGGGATCGGTCTATGGGGTATGGGATGTCGCTGGATCCCTGCAGGACAACCGTACAGCGGCAACGAGTTTGTTATTGCACCGTACGCATTCCGTGGTCAAACGGTGACGCTCAAGATCTGGGTGGCCCCGCACTGGGGATACGGGACCCCACTGCGGATTGCCGATGGCGACCCGGCAATGCCCATTCGGTTTGACAATGCGGACGACTATACGTGGCGGCCCTGGTCGACGTACTGGGTGACCTTCCGGTGTCGTAGCGGCAGTCTATACACGGGCAATGTCATTCAGCGCGTTCGCTGGATACGGACCGCGCTGCCGATGCGGTCCGTTTGGACTCCCGAACTGTCGTTCCGTGCGGACTCTGCTATAATGCCCACGGGGGCCAGGTTTATGCATGCGCAACTCCATCGGGAGGGGGGCCATGGTGCGATGGCGACGATGGGCTGTGCCCGAAGAGGTACAGACATTTTCCATGCGTCGGGAGGCGCTCGCCGGGCTGGCCAACTTCCTGACCGCCGGATACATCATCGCCGTCAATCCGGACATCCTTTCGATCACGGGCATGGACAAACTCGCACTGATCTCCGTCACCTGCTACGCGAGTGCGCTCGGCAGTTTTCTGATGGCGTTCTGGCCGCGCGTTCCCGTCATGATGGCGCCGGGAATGGGTTTGAACGCATTCTTCGCCTACACCATCTGTCAGACCCATAAGGTGCCCTGGACCACCGCGCTGGGGATTGTCTTTCTCGCCGGGGTATTATTCATCTTTTTGACCGTTGGTGGACTCCGCGAACGCATCATCGAAGCCATTCCTCCGGGATTGCGGTTTGCCATTCCGGTCGGCATTGGTGTCTTCATTGCGTTCATCGGCCTGCAGAAAATCGGTTTGATTCAGGACCATCCCGCGACGCTGGTCACCATGGGGCCGATCCGTCCGGAGATCGCACTTGCGCTCATCGGTCTGGTGGTGACGTTCTGGATGGAATCACTGGGTATTCGCGGCAGTCTGCTGATCGCGATCCTCGGTGTCACACTTCTGGCCATGCTGTTCGGGTGGGTCCGCGCGCCGGAGCAGTGGATCCAGCGTCCGCCGCCGATCGGTTCCCTGTTCCTGAAAATGGACGTCGCGGACGCACTGCGGCCGGAACACTGGTTGTCGATTTTTGCATTCATGTATGTCGCCCTGTTTGACGGCCTGGGCACACTCACGGCCATTGCGTACCAGGCGGGACTGCAACGGGACGGGCGAATCCCGCGGATCGGTCGCATGCTGATGGCGGATGCCGTTGGGGCAACGGCCGGTGCTGTCCTCGGAACGTCCACAGTGACGGCATATATCGAATCCGGCGCCGGCGTGGCAACGGGTGGACGAACCGGCTGGACGGCATGCTTCACGGGGATCCTGTTCCTCATCGCGCCGCTGTTTTCCGGAGTGATCGTCCGGATCCCGGGATACGCGACCGGTATTGCACTGATCGTCGTCGGCGTGTATATGTTTCGACACATTCGGGAGATCGATTTCACCCGATGGATCGAGGGCGCACCCGCATTCCTGACCATTCTGCTGATGCCGCTGACCTACAGTATCGCCACGGGATTGTGTTACGGGATTCTTACATACATCGTGCTCATCATGCTGACACGACAATGGCATCGACTGTCCGGGGTGTTGCTGTTCATCGGCGGATTGTCGGTATTGTACCTGTACCTGGCCACGCGCGGCCTGGCACACGCCTGATCAGACGAAATTTCGGAACGCAAACGGCGGATTTCCCAGTGGAGGGAGATCATGCATCCGGATCATCGGATCGCCACGTTTCAGGAAGCATTGCGCCAATGGCAACAGCAACCGGAAGGTGGATTGTGGCTCTGGATCGAGCCGGACAATCGGGATTGGCTCGGTCTCGGAATGGGACACCGGCAACCCCGATATCCCGTCTGGCACGTGGTCGAGCGTGTCGATGGCGAATTGAAGATCGAAGTTTTCCTGCACCATCCGGACCAGGTGGAAGAATTTCGTCGCCACTGGCCGGACGTGCCGCTACCGGAATCGGTGACCGATTATCCGGTGCGCATCGCATGGACCGTCCCGTTCGCCGAGGCACCGATACATCTGGACCGGTTGTTGCACCGGCTTGTGGATCCCAACGAGGAAAAAGACATCGTCTGGTACGGACGCGCGGACCGGCCGGAAGTGCCCCCACGGGTGTATACGATGGGGTGCCTGTCCGTATGGATCGCGCTGACGGTGCTCGGTGTGATCATGCTACGGATCTTCTTCCGCCTGTAGTGGTGTGTTTCCAAAGGGAAGTGACGAGAGGATTAGCGACGAAGGTATCCATACACGACGTCACGTCGCGTCACTTTTCCTCTCGTTATTTTTCCCTCGTCACTTCCCTTTTCGTCACTTCACGTCACTTCGGAACAGGGATTCCGGTTTCGGGATAACGATGCATGATCCCGTTGACCCACAAATACGGTCTGCTCTGGTGGATCGCACGCTGGGGCAAACGCTCGTTTACCGAACGGCAGTTATGGCGCTACCTGGAACGGTATGTCATTTTTGAACGCGCGCGGGTTCGGGAATGGCTGCGTTCCGACGCACTGTTCATGCACACGCGGTCCGGTCGGTATTTCTACCGCTACCGGGATATCCCATGGACCGGTCACATCATCCGGGATGCATGGGACCAACCCTGGTGGGTACCGCCGTCCGCATGGGGTATCCCGTTCTGCATGCCGATCATCGACCTTCCCACCGTGCTGATGGCGGAATCCGCGTCCTGGACGGTGCGATGGGCACCGTTTCCCGGCCAACGGCGGTGGCGCAAATGGTTGCGGGTACGGGCGCAACCGCTGATCACCCATCCCGTCGCTCCGGCGCGTCCCGCCCGCGACGACACGCATTCACCGCGTCCAACGCACGTGACGTCTCCATTGTCTCCGGGTGAAAACGTCCTGCATGCGTATGCCATTCGCTGTCATCGATTTATCGACCACCCCTGGGGCGTGCATTTTGCGCGGGACGGTCAGACACTGGTGTGGCTGGTTCCAGATGTGACCGATCCGGAGTTTCAACAATGGACCGATCCGGACACGCCCTGGCCCGCCATTGGCTGGACGATCCAGCGGGATTCCAACGGACGGTGGGCTGTACGGGAGATCCGGTGTGTACGTGCGGTGATCGTGCGCTGGGAATCCGCGCGGACCCTCCTGGCCCGCCTGCCGGCATCGCATCCGTCGGAAACGGTACCGGAAGACCCCGTACGCAATGCATTATACCCCGCCGTGTCCTGCTGGATGTGGCATATGCGGGACTCCGGTGTCGCACAGGCACTGGCGCGCTGGTACAGGTTCCTGGACAGGGGTATCCGCGATGCACTGCGGGCGAGAAACATTCACGTGCCGGTGCGCGACTGGACGGTCCCCGTTGAAAACGTCTGGAATCTGTTACGGTGGTTGTCCCGCCGGATCGGGACACTGCGCTATCCGGACGGATGGGTTCCTGCAGAATCCTGGCAAACCTGCACCGTCCTCTCGGGGGACGAACGGGACGTGCTGTACCTGACCCTGATACTGACGATCACGGCCCATATCGTCTGGCATCCGATGACATCGGCATCCGGACGTGCATTGCCGATCTGGCCGGAGCGGAAACGTGCGGTGGACGGCCTGTGGTTGAAATGGATCGCTCGGGTCTGGCACGCGGATGCGGGTACCCCGCCCGATCTGTCACCGCAGGACGATGTGCACGTGCTCGTTCAATGGTGCCGGTGCAACTGGCCGGCCGAGACGATGGAAACACTTCCGGACAACGGCGGCTGGTTGATCACGACCGCGCGTGCACACGGCGTTTTCGTCATTCACCGGGATACGTTGCAGTGCCGATGGGTGCCGGCAGAACATCTCCGACGTGCGGGGTTCTTTTACAAGGCCTCCGCATGGGAGTGGCGACAACGGGGGGGACACCGCGTTCTGGCACCGGGATGCGAGGTAGCGGTTCATTTCCGAGATGATGGGAAGCCACGAGACGGAGAGTGACGAACGGACCATCGACCACCGTTTGCGGTGGACATTTGTACCCGCGGGGGACGATCCTGCTATAATACGTGGGTCGTTCCGGAACGTCTGGCGCACGCAGGTTCGTGCAGCCCCTCTGTTTCGATTCCCGGGATCCGGGAGTGGCGAAGTCATGGAGGCATTTCCGTTGATCGTCATATCGGCACCGTCCGGCACCGGAAAAACCACCATGGTACGACATCTGCTCGCGCTGGAACCCCGGCTGGCGTTTACCATTTCGCACACGACGCGTGCTCCCCGAAAGGGAGAAGTACACGGACGGGACTACTATTTCGTGCGTCGTGCGGAGTTCGAGTCCATGATCCGCCGGCATGCGTTTCTTGAATGGGCGGAAGTGCATGGTGCGCTGTACGGCACCGGATGGGAGGAATTAGAACGCATTCGCTCGCAGGGAAAGATCCCCGTTCTCGATATTGATGTCCAGGGCGCTGCACAGGTCCAGCGAAAAGCCCCGCAGGGGTTATTTATCATGCTGATCCCTCCGGACTGGCACACGCTGGAACACCGGCTGCGGGAGCGTGGGGACCTGGACAGTGCGGAGATCGATCGCCGGGTACAACGTGCACGTGAAGAGGTGCAATACTGGTGGATGTATGATCACGTCGTGGTAAATGACGATCTGGATACGACCATGGACATGGTGCACAGTATCGTCAAGGGATACCTCACGAGTGTCCAGGTGTACCGGATGCGCGGAGAGTCCCCCGTTCGCGCATTGTTCTCCTGACCACACCTCGGACGCCACTGGAGTCGAACACATGCAACCGCCGGAAGCGTTTTATCGGGGATTGCGTCTGTACTGGCAGGGGATGTACTGGCACGCCCACGAGGCGTGGGAAGACGTCTGGCGGTCGGCCGAAGAGCCGTATCGGTCGTGGATGCAGGCACTCATTCAGATCGCGGCGGCACTCATTCACGCGGACCGCGCGGAATGGCGTGGCGTACGGAACCTGTTACTGCGCGTGCTGCGGTACCTCCGACGGTGTCCGGA
Source organism: uncultured Acidobacteriota bacterium (assembly GCA_964541595.1). Lineage (GTDB taxonomy): Bacteria > Acidobacteriota > HRBIN11 > HRBIN11 > HRBIN11 > CAZIRO01. The sequence continues at coordinate 4,608 of CAZIRO010000030.1, read as the reverse complement.
CGAGATCTGGGGCGTCGATGTGCGCGATCTCGAGCGCCAGGTCCAGCGATTTCTGCAGGAGGTTGAGTCCGTGCGGATGCAACGCCGTACGCGGTTTCACTGGTCGGTGAAACCCCGGATTCATCCGGGCGACATCCGCACACCCCGGTGGGAACGCGTGCGCCGCTCGCCCTTTGATGTTCCGATACGGGACGATACGGAATAGCTGCTGCAACTCCCTATTCCATTGCCTGTTCCGAGTTTCGGTTTGACCTGAAATCGGGACAGGCCATGGGACACCGTGGGTTCCCATGCGGTCATACGCTGTCTCCAGCCCATGCGATGCCCCGTCCCCTGTTTTCCGTCTCCCGTCCCGGACACCGGACACCTGCATACCTGACACCTGACACCTGGGACCGGAGACCCGCCACCCGGGACCGGAGACCGGTGGCCATCGGTACACCGGTGGATCCGGTGGTGCGCATGTCCCATGGCCTGTCCCGATCCCAGGTTTGACGGGTTGCGGCCGAACGGTATACTGACGCATACCCGGTACAGGTGTTGCCTGCACACACTCGATCTCATCGGTTTGAGGGTCCCTGCGCATGCACAACCGTGCGATCATCCGCCGCGCACTGATGGGCATACGTATACTCGCCGGCGGTGTACTCTTTGTCGCACCGGGGATTGCACTCGTTGCGACAATTCAGGCGCCGCATCGCACATTCCTGAAACGGACGTTCACGTTCGGTCCGGATGACCTGGGAATCGTCCTCGTCGTTGCCGGCATATTCGCCTGGCTGGAACGTCAGCGCGGTCGACGCGCCGGACATACCCGGTTGCGGGACTGGCTGGGCCACGGTTTGCTGGCCCGACTGCTGCTGGCGTTGCCATGTATTCCGCTCGGGACAGCCGGTGATTACTGGACAGCCGACGATCTGGTCTTTCGGTTCCGATTTGCATGGGCCTGCGCGCTGATCGGATATGTGCTCGTCGGATGGGGTCTACATCTGTATGCCGCGTTGCGCACGCGATGGCATCGGCTCCTTCCCGTCGTATGCATCGCGTCGATATCGGGACTGTATCTCATACTCGCCTGGCACGTCCTCTTTCCCTCGCTCGGGTGGACCGGAGATGAACCGCACTATCTCGTGGTCACACAGTCCATCGTTGAAGACGGTGACCTGAATGTGCGGAATAACTACCTGCAGCGCACGTACCGGGCGTTTATGGGACCGCTGCGTTTGAAAACGCACGCCTGGCCCGGACGGTCACCGCGCACGTGGTATTCTATGCACATGCCGGGCGTCAGTGTCCTCACGGTACCGTGGTACGTCCTCGCGCGTATTCACCCGCGGTGGTTTGAACCGATCGTGCGTTCCGGAATGGTGGTATGGGCGGTGCTCGCGCTGATCGGGTTCTATCGGCTGGCCCGTATGTTCGGTGCCACACCGCAGCGGTCGTTACTGGCCACCGGCCTGCTCGGTGTGACCGTACCGTACGTGTGCTACGCCACGCACCTGTATCCGGAGATGATCGCGGCTGCATGCATGGTCTGGGCGTTCATACTGTGGTGGCCGAAACACCGGCCGATCTGGACTTACGGACTCGCCGGAGGACTCGTCGGAGGGTTGATCTGGCTGGGCGTCAAGTATATCGCTGTGATCGCCGTGTGGGCCACAATGAGTCTGTTTCGGGCATTCCGTTCGGAGCGTCGTTCGTCCATGTTGATGTTCCTCGCATGCGTGGGGCTGCATTTGATTCTATTTGAAGGATATCTGTACGGACTGTATGGTCAGTTGCATCCGCTCGCGCCGTACATGGGCGGCGGGCGGCCGGAAGAAACGCGCGCGACATTCCGTCGCTGGCTGGTCGACGTGCATCTCTGGAACGTACGTGGTGCCACGTTTCTCAATTACTGGCTGGATCAGCGGGACGGTCTGCTACCGTACAGTCCGGTATATCTGTGGGGCCTGATCGGTGTGTTGCTGGCGGTACGCACACGCCGGTCCGGGATCGGTCCCGCGGTTCTCATCTTTCTTGCCCATACAGGTTTATACGTCTTCTCGACCATTCGGGGGGGCTTTGCACCGCCCGCGCGACCGCTGGCATCGGTCCTGTGGGTGATCGCACTGGGATGGGTACTGGACGTACGTATCCCCCGGTGGTTGCGTACCATCCTGCCGGTGCTGGTCACCTGGAGTTGCATCATTCCGGTCCTCTTATACGCGTTGCCACCGATGATGTACCAGTCCACGAACCACGACGTGCCGTTACGTGCCGGACTCCTGTTCGAGTGGTTCAGCAATGTGGAAATCTATCTCCCGGGGATACTGCCTTCATACGCCAAAGCGTTTTCCACGCGCTGGTGGCCAAACTACATCTGGGGACCGGCGGTGGGGATTCTCATCGTGTGGACGGTATGGCAGGCACGACGGGAACCCGTCTTTTGTTCTCGTGGAAACACTCCCGCAAACGGTGATTCCGCAACGACATCACTCCTCGCCGCCGCATGGATCGGGGTTGCGGTTCTGAAAGGTGCTGTCCCGCAGTGGGTACCGCAGACGTATACGTTTACCCCATTTGCGGAACACTCGCTGGCCCTCGGTGTGGTTCGTCAGCGCTGTCAGGTTGTCCGTGAAAATCGGGCCATTCGTGTGCTCTGTCCACAGCGCGCGCGGTGGGACTGGATCGTGCGGACGGTGCGACCGCCGGAAACGCTGTCGTTTCGGGTGGAGTGCACCACACCCGGACGGCCACTCGATTACGCGGCGTACTGGTACGATCTGCCGTTACACCCCCGGCGTGTAACCGCACAGACGCGCTGGTACGTTCTGCAACGCTGGTCGTACTGGGTTCAACGCCATGGGAAGTTCTGGGGACTCATTCGCGTGACCGCGGACCACCCGCACCGGATTGCCTGTCGGGCGGTGCAGTTGACCGTGTGGGTGACCGGTCCCGTAGCGATGGCCGCCAGTAACGGAGTTGCGCACGCGCATACATATACCCGATCTCCACCAGCCGTTCGGTCGCGTTCGTTTCGAACAGTCCGAAATGCGCAACGGGCGGATGCAAATACAGGTCCGCAAGTGCCCGCAGTTGTTCCGTGACGCGTGTGCTCCCCAGGGTAGCCGTTCGGTACAGGATCTCATACAGTGTCGGTACGGTTGGCGCGGACTTCTTCCGCAAACGTGCCCGAACGATCTCCCATGCGCCCGGCAGTTCAATCCAGTCCGGATCGACCTGCAGATCCAGGCGCACACCGGTATCCGAGGCAATGACCGGTCCCGGGCAGAATTCGCTCATGACGTCCACCGGCAGGTTATTCATGACCCCGCCATCGACGTACAGATCCCCGCGGAACGCCAGCGGCGGCCCGATACCCGGGATCGATATCGATGCCCGCACCCACATCCATACCGGACCCGTGCGGTGCACTTCCAACCGCGCCCGGCTCAGATTGGTGGACACACAGAAATACGGCACCCACAGGTCTTCAATGTGCAGGTCACCGAACATCCGTTGCAGCATATATACGACTTTCTTTCCCCGGATGAGGGATACGAGCGGCAGCGTATAATCCCGCAGCGGTTGAAAATCGACCCACCATTTGCGATTGAACGCGACCATTGTATCCGGTTGCATCCCCATGGCGTACTGTGCCGCGATCACCGCGCCCATACTGACGCCCCCGATGGCATCGATCGGGATATTCGCCTCCTGGATGGCGCGGATGACACCGATATGTGCGAACCCCCGTGCGCCCCCACCGCTGAGTACGAGGCCGATGGCCGTTCCGGCAAAATAGCGCGCAAGGCGTGCGAAATCCGGATCTCTGTTCATGCGGATATGGAACACACGCGCCCGGGGACAGCGTGCCATGTATCGGCGGGTTTCGCGGGGAACGGCCTTCTCACGTGTATGGACGATGACCATATGCACCAGTTCGGATTCACGTTCGTCGGCGACGGTGGCGATCAACCGGTCGATGGGACTGGCCTCCGGGGGTCGATCACCGGAATCCAGCAACACCACACGATCGGCCTGACGCAGACAGCGCTGCGTCCAGAAAGTGGGTCCGACATCGGCCACATAGAGCACAAACCGGTGCTGCTGTTCCACACGGTCGAGCCACTCCACAAGACGGTAGTTCGGAGGGTCCAGAGGCGTGTCCGCAACCCGCTGGCCGATCTCCCTGTCGACACGCGATCGGTGCAACACGATCGTGCGACCGTGGGATTCCAGTGCACGCGCCATTCGATCCACCCATGCGCGTACCGGAACATCAGGTTGCACGGGAACCACGGCGATTGCACCGATGTAAGGATGCGTCACCCGACGGGCGATCGTGCGGCGTAATCGAATGACCAGCCGCCGTGCCAGATGCAGTGCCAGTTCGGGTTTCCGTCCCATGAGCGCGCGGAACCCGTCCTCTGACAGGCGGGCGAGTTCGGAATCCCGTACGGCAATGACCGTCGCTGACCGGGGTTCCCCGGTGAGCAGCGCCATTTCGCCGACCGTTTCTCCACGACCGATCTCACCCAACACCACGAGGTCCCCATTCGGTGGTCGATACACCGCACGCAGCCGTCCGGTGATGACCACGTATAGCGCATCTCCCGGATCGCC